>DATBYR010000351.1:0-9535 GCA_036513565.1 Methylocella sp.
TGTCGGGCCCATGCGGCAGCATGCTATTGTGCAGCGATATCCCGCCCGGCGCAAAGCCTTTCGCCTTGGCGTCATATTGGCCGAAGATCAGCCCCATGAACTCGCTCATGATGTTCATGTGATACCAGGGCGGCCGGAACGAATGTTCGGCGACCTGCCAGCGCTCCGGAAAGATCACGAAATCGACGTTGGCGGTGCCTTCCTCGCCGGATGGCGCGGTGAGCACCGTGAAGATGGAAGGGTCCGGGTGATCGAACAGAATGGCGCCGACCGGCGCGAAGGTCCGCAGATCGTATTTGTAGGGCGCGTAATTGCCGTGCCAGGCGACGACATCGAGCGGCGAATGGCCGATTTCGCTGACATGAAAGCCGCCGCACCATTTTAGCGTGAGACGGCAGGGCGTTTCCTTCTCCTCGAAGCTTGCTACTGGGGTCTTGAAGTCGCGCGGGTTGGCGAGGCAATTGGCGCCGATCGGCCCCCGCGCGGGCAGGGTGAACCTCGCGCCATAGTTCTCGCAGACATAGCCGCGCGAGGGGCCGTCTTGAAGCCCTACCTTAAACTTCATCCCGCGCGGAATGACGGCGATATCGCCTGGTCCGGCGCCGATGCGCCCGAGTTCTGTCGCGATATCCAGGCCGCCGGTTTGTGGCACGATCAGCAATTCGCCGTCGGCATTCATAAAATAATCGTCTTCCATGTTCTGCGTCATATGGAAGACATGCGCCGCCATGCCGGTCTGGGTGTGGACATCGCCCGCCGTCGTCATGGTCCGCATGCCGGTCACGAAGGTCAAAGGTTCATTGGGAATCGGCGAGGGATCCCAGCGCAATTGACCGAGCGACAAGGCCTGTGCGGCAATATGCGGCGCGGTTTTCCAGAATGGCACATCGATGCGGGTAAAGCGGCCGACATGCTTGACGGACGGACGCATGCGGTAGAGCCAGGAGCGCGCACTGGCGCCATGCGGCGCGGTGAAGGACGTGCCCGACAATTGTTCGGCGTAAAGCCCATAGGGGCAGCGCTGCGGCGAGTTCTGCCCTTGCGGCAAGGCGCCCGGCAGCGCCTCGGTCTCGAAATCATTGCCGAAGCCGGGCATGTACTGATTTGTCATGAGAGGAGACTTTTCGATGCCGGGGAAACCTCGAACCGCGCGGCATTTTTGGCGCCCGTTTGGAGAAGGATCCCAAATGTTGCAGACTTTTAGATAGGTTCATGCGAACAAACAAACAGATGGTAACTTTTGAGCGCTCCGCCGCGTAATGACTGTAGCCCGAGCCTCGGGTTACCGGCAGTTGCGGAGGGTCAACCTTCTGGTCGATTTGGAGAATCGCGTGCGCGACAAAATCCTAATAACTCTGGTCGTACTCATCATTATTCTAAACTTAGGCCACACCGCCGATCATTTTGCCCGAGGCGACTTCCGCTGGCCGCTGACCATGGAATCGGTGCCGCCGATCATTGTTTCCCTTGCGGTAAATGCAATCCTTGGCTTCGGCCTGTATTTCACCGTAAAAAACAGGGTCGGCTCTCTGTTTTGGGCGCTTGCCGCGGGCATTGGCGTGGCCTTGGGCTGGCTGGCCCATTTCAGCCCGTTCGCGGACCAGACTCCCCAGTACATTTACCACGCCTATGCAACGCCCGCCGCCGGCTGGCTAGCCGTGGCTTGGCTCGTCGCGCTCATGCTCGCCCTGATCGTCACTGCAATTTACGCGGAGTATCTGTGGGCGAGAGGAATACCGAGTTAGCTTCATTTTCAGGCGACGAGGACGCCGCGTTCGATCTGGTCCGCTTCGATCGACTCGAAAAGCGCCTGAAAATTGCCTTCGCCAAAACCCTCGTCGCCCTTGCGTTCGATGAACTCGAAAAAGATCGGGCCGATCACCGTCTTGGAAAAAATCTGCAACAGGAGTTTTGGTTTGCCGCCTTCGACAGTTTCGCCGTCGATGAGAATGCCGCTCGCCCGCAATGCCTCCAGCGGTTCGCCATGGCCCGGAAGCCGCGCGGCGATCCTGCCGTAATAGGTATCGGGCGGCGGCGGCATGAAGGCGAGGCCCCGCGCCGTCAAGCGCTTCACGGTGGCGTAGATGTCCTTGCAGCCGCAGGCGATATGCTGGATGCCTTCGCCCTTATATTGGTGCAGGTATTCCTCGATCTGACTTTTGCCGTCGGCGGATTCATTCAAGGGAATCCGGATCTTCCCGCACGGACTGGTCAACGCGCGCGAATAAAGTCCGGTCATTTTTCCGGCGATGTCGAAATAGCGGATCTGACGGAAGTTGAAGAGATTTTGATAAAACTGGTACCAGCGGTCCATGGCGCCGCGAAACACATTGTTGGTCAAGTGATCGATATAGTCGATGCCGCAACCCGCTGGCACCGGATCGCGCTCGCCCCGCCAGTCGAATTCGGCCTCATAGGGCGAACCCTTGGCGCCAAAAGTGTCGATGAAATAGATCAGGCTGCCGCCGATGCCAAGGATCGTGGGGGCCTCGATGGTCTTGGCGCCGGTCTCGCCCCTATAGGGCTGCGCGCCGCGCTCCAGCGCGTGGGTAAACGCATGCGTGGCATCGACGACACGCCAGGCCATCGCGGGCGCGCAGGGCCCGTGCAGATCAACGAATCTGCCGCCGAAGCTCGTCCGGTCGCCGTTGAGGATGTAGTTGACCCCGCCCTGGCGATAAAGATCGATGGCGCGGGATTTGTGCCGCGCGACATGCTCGAATCCCATCTGCTCGAACAGCGTCCTGAGCGCGTCCGAGTCAGGATGGGCGAATTCCACGAATTCGAATCCATCGGTGCCGGCTGGGTTTTCGGCGCTGATCTTGGCTGGCGGCGCATCGTGCGGAAACGGGCCCATTTTCTCCTGATCCCTCCTTAAGAGCTATAGATAGCGCGAAAACTGCAAGAGATGTATGTATAATGAACGAATTTTCCAATCACCATGCACGGATTGTGCGGAAAATGGCAGATTCGCAAGAGCTAGGCGCGCTCGATCAATTCGACCTCAAGCTGCTTGCGGCGCTCGAGGCCGACGGACGCCTAACCAATGCCGAGCTCGCCGAGAAAATCGGCTTGTCCGCCTCGCAATGTTCCCGCCGCCGCATAAGGCTTGAGGAAACCGGCATCATCGAGGGCTATTCCGCGCGCCTTAACGCCTCGCGCCTGGGGATCGGCCTTCTCGCCCTCATTCAAGTCACCCTGTCTCCCCATTCCAAGGAAAATGCCAAAAAATTCAGAGACTTCGTAAATGGCGTCGAAGAGATACAGGAGGCCTATGCGCTGACTGGCGACGCCGATTATCTGCTGAAAGTGGCAGCCCCGGATTTAAGCGGCCTTGCCCGGATCATCAACGATTTGATCCTGCCGCAGGCCAGCGTGTCGCACGTCAAATCATCGATCGTGTTGACGACGCTCAAGGACAGCCATCGGCTGCCGCTCCGCGCCGCCAAATCCGCTTAGAGCGCGTCCCGATCACGTGGAATCACGTGATCGAAAAGGACTCGCTCAAAATCAAGGAGTTGGAGCATGTCCTGATCGAAAAAGTCGAGCAACTTTTTCGGGACATGCTCTCGTGATCACGTCCGCCCAGCGATCAAAAGCTCCGCGCCGGTGATTGCCGTGGCGTCGTCGGACAAAAGAAACAAAATGGCTTTCGCGATATCTTCCGGCTTCACCCAGCGTGAATAATCGGCTTTCGGCATGTCCGCGCGGTTACGGGGCGTATCGATGATCGTCGGCAACACCGCATTGACGCGCACGCCGGCGTTCTTCTCTTCTTCGGCGAGGCTTTCGGTCAACCGCAGCACGCCGGCCTTGGAGGCGGCATAGGCGCCCATGCCCGCGCCGGCCTGTTTTGCGGGAGCGGACGCCACATTGACGATGGCGCCTTGTGAGGCGCGCAGATAGGGCAGGGCCGCCTTGGTTGCCGTGGCGGCGGTCAAAAGATTCATTCGGAATTGCTCGGTCCATCCGGCGAGATCGCCATCGCCGAGCGTCTGCCAACGGAAGCCGCCCGCGACATTGGCCAGCGCGTCGATCCTGCCGAACCGTGTCGCAACCGTGTCGAAGGCTTGCTTCGCGGCAGAAAAATCCGCCAAATCCACCCCGCCAAGCACCAAAAGCCGGTCACGCGCGGCGATCTTATCCGCTTGTTCCCGGCCAGGGATGGCGACATACGCTCCCGCCGCGAGCGCTGCCTCCGCTACCGCGTGCCCGAGCACGCCAAAACCACCGGTGACAACAACAACCTTGTCCCGCATGATGCTCTACCTCCTTGCTAAGCGGCTCGAAGTTAGGCCGCGCCTTGGCGCCCGCCGCTCCTGGCATATTCTTGAGTGCCCCTTGCGAAAACCTTATCGCCTGGTTCGATCGCCGCGATCGGAATATCGGGCAAGTTCGACATTTTGGCGTAGAGGGGACCGAAATCGGTCCCCGTCGTGACATCGAGCAAATAGGTCAGCGAGGGGATGACGAAATAGACCTGCTGAAAATCGTCGATGCGATAGAGCGTGCGCATTACCCTTTCGAGATCGAAGCCCAGGCGGTTTGGCGAATCCGAGGCAAGCGCGAAGATCGTCTCCGTTTTCGACGACACAATGCCCGCGCCATAGATCCGCAAGCCTTCAGGCGTTTCCAAGAGCCCGAACTCGACCGTGTACCAATAAAGCCTCGCGAGATTGGCGAGGCTCCCAAGCGACAGGGCGCGACGCCCACCCTTCCCATAGGCCTGCATGTAATCGGCGAAGACCGGATCGGTCAGCATGGGCACATGACCGAAGACATCGTGAAAAATGTCCGGTAGTTCCAAATAGTCGAGCTCATCGGCGCCGCGGATGAAATTGCCGGCCGGAAAGCGCCGGTTCGCGAGATGGTCGAAGAACACCGCATCGGGCACGAGCCCAGGGACCGCCACGATCCGCCATCCCGTGAGCGCGGAGAGCTTTTCGTTCAATTGCCGGAAATCCGGGATGCCTTGACCGTGCAGATCGAGGGCGTCGAGCCCATGCAGAAATGCGTCGCAGGCGCGCTCGGGCAATATCTCGGCCTGGCGCTCATAGAGCGTCGTCCAGGTCCGATGCTCGGCTTCGCCATAGCGCTCGAACCCCTGCGGAATCGTCCAGTCAGGGTTTGCGCCTGGGGGAAGGTCCGTTTGCGCAAGAACTCCCATGGCCTTTGTCCTTTTGCGAGCCTCTTTAAAATATGGTGGCAACGGGGCGATTGCTAGGCCCAGCAAGGTGGTGCAGTATTTAAGAATCTCGCACCACGCGTAAAGTGAGCCTGAAGCAGCGATTTATTGGCATTTTTCTAGAAAGTGGGCGTCAACTCGGTGGTCGCGATTCACGATTTTCACGCGCCGCTCGACAACGGATGAGGTGACGCCTTACCGTGATCGAATTAGATAGCGTTACCTTGGAGGCGCATGTCGGAAATCCAATTCGCAACGGTGTTGCCGGGGGCAAAAGGATTCAAAGAGGGAAACGTCAATGAGACGTTCCGTGGTCAAATCCTCCTCGCAAATGGAACAACCGTAAAGAGCGCGGTCATCAAAGACTTGGATAAGAAACAGCTTGTCAACGAGCTTCTTGCGTCTGTGCTCGCGCACGCTGCGGCTCTGCCTACCCCGGACGCCCATCTCGCCCTAGTTCGCGCCTCTGATCTCGTGGTCAACAAAGCCCCACGCCTTGCAGATGGCAACCGCCTCGTATTTGCCAGCGTTGACGTAAAGATGCCGAACATCACGTTCCGCGCCAAGGGTGCGAGCCCTGACGAGCTGAAGCAATTGTTCAAGGATATTACCGAATGGGGTGATCTCGGCCACCTGTACGCGTTCGACTCGTGGGTCGCCAATATCGACCGTCACCCCGGCAACCTTCTGTTCGGAAATAAGAGCGAGATTTGGCTAATCGATCATGGTCACTGCTTTTCAGGCCCAGCGTGGCAGCCTGATGATCTCAATCCCCACGCCGAATATCGCAACCGGTTATCAGAGTGGCTCACTTGTCATTTAAAATTTGACCAGAAGAATAAAAGGTCATCTGAAGTAAAACAATTTATAAAACTAATCGCCTGCCTTGATCTTTCAGATTGTTCTAAGAAAAGTCGTATAGAAGGCTTAATTCCTGCAGATGAAATCGATGCCGTTGAAGTGTTCTTGAAGGACAGGATCAATGATGTTCTTGCCTATTCGAATAAGGCGCTGGGTATACTGATATGACCGACCAAGGCTTCATCTCGGATACATTTCCTGCGTTTCGGCGTAGCATCCGCGCACGCTGGGCTCCGGTGCTGCTCGAACCAATTGCTGGCTCCTATGAGCGGTTGGTCATCGGCGTCGCCGTAGTGGGCGAGAATGGCTTTCATCTTGAACTCGCCAACGCTCTTGACCGCCTAACATGCCTCTATTCCAACGACGCCCACGGGGTGGTCTATGCCATTCAGCTTGGAGCCGAATACTTGAAGCAGGATTTGGCGCGCAGGGCAGCGGAGGCCATCACCGATCCCCAGCCCGCGATTTCCAGCATTAGCATTGGAGAATGTCGCGATGCTGAGGGCGAGAGTTTGGAGGCAATCGGCGCGAGCTGGATGCATGCCCTTTCGTCGCTGTATCGCGACAAGATTGAAAGCTCGGAGACACTGGCGAGCGTCGTTGACGAAGACGTAGGTGGTGAAGGGGACGGTGGCGCTGATCGCCTGCCGTCGTTCGTCATGAACTACGTCAGGGAAAGGCGCGAGGGGTATTTCCAGTATTTCAGAGCTGACCTCCGTGAAGGGCGCGGGCGACGCCTTACAGGTAGGAGCCACGAGGTCTTAATCGACTTCTCAGGATCGAAGCTGGTGGCAAATTTCGGAACACTGCGGGCGGGCGGAATCGTGAAATCGGTCCATCTGATCAAGCGGCGGCTGTGGGATTTAAAGGTCGAGAGGGATCGTGAACCGAATGTAGTTATGGTTCGGCAACACGAAATGATCCTTCAAAGCCAGCCTCTCGACGATCCGCAGGTCACGAGCAGGCAACACGCAAGCGTTCAGGAGGCGCTTCAGGCCCTAGAGAAACAAGCCGACCAAGAGGAACTACGCCTGCGAGCGCTTAATACCGTCGCAGAGATCGGCGAACATGTTTTGATGGCCGAAGCGGCTTAGAACAGCAAACCGGCTGGGCGCGTCGAGCGCCATAAGCACCATAAGCACCTTCAGCGCCGGTCAATCGGGTGAAAGGTTCTCTCATCCTGAGGAGGATCGACTCCAACGTTCATTTCGGAAAAGACGCCTTGGACTTGATCAAGAGCGCTCTGTTGTTTCTACCGCAGGGCAAGCGGGAAGCCGCTGAAGCTAAGCCGAAGGCTGTAGCCAAACTTATAAGCCTATGTGTATCTTAGCACCTCATCACAGGATGGGGGCATGCTAAATAGAGACACCGTCGGCACACATAGAAGACGCCGGGAGCGTTCCAATACCAACAATGACGGTGGGATGCTATGGAAATCAAACGAATTGGCTCACAGCCCTCTGGCAAAGGACCGTCAGAGTATTTCACTGGAACAGTGCGTGTCGATCCGCTGTTCAGCGCGCCCGATCCGGCACGTGTTGCCGGTGCGAGTGTCACATTCGAGCCCGGCGCGCGCACGGCATGGCACACGCATCCGCTCGGTCAAACCCTGATCGTCACCGCCGGCTGCGGCTGGGTCCAACGCGAGGGCGGCCCGGTTGAGGTAATCCGGCCGGGCGATGTGGTCTGGTTCTCGCCGGGCGAGAAGCACTGGCACGGGGCCACGGCAACCACAGCGATGACCCATATCGCCATCCAGGAACGGCTCGACGGCAAAGTCGTCGATTGGATGGAACAGGTGAGTGACGAGCAGTATCGGCTGTGAAGCGACGCAGGATGGGTCCCATCGAGTAGAAGCGATGAGCGCGATATGGCAGAGAATCACAAACCTTGCATTGCAACGCTCGGTGTGGGCGGATGGTGTGGCCGGATTCTTCACGGCGTGCTCACGCACGGCCAGGGCGAGGCGGATTAGTATGCGCAAGATCGTAGCTGGTGGTCAGACGGGCGTTGATCAGGCAGCGCTGCGCGCGGCCATGGCCTGCGGCCTGGCCACGGGAGGCTGGTGTCCTCCGGGCTGTGTCAGCGAAGATGGAAAGATCCCTGATATTTTCTCACTTAAAGAAACGCCTGAGGAACGCAGCCAGGATGCGCTCGATATTCCAAGATCGCAGAGAACCCAGTGGAATGTACGCGATTCGGATGCGACGTTAGTTCTTTGGCCAGGCACATTAGATAAGCGCGACCTTGGAACGCGCTACACTGTTGATTGTGCTTTACAGTATAAAAAGCCCCTTTTGATCTGCGATCCCACAGAGCAGAAAGACGTCGCTAAAGCTATCAACTGGATTATCCGAAACAACATTGAGACTTTAAATGTATCCGGGCCCAGCGAAAGAACCTCACCTGGTGTCGGAGCAGTGGCCGAGTGGTTCATTCGCGAATTGCTTGTTTGCGAGCACCCGCTCAGAACCAAGCCCAAAACTTTAGTCCAGCACATGATATTTCTTGAACCAGGCCTGCATTGACAGCCAGGCGTCTTGTGCTGTGTCCGCGCGAAAACTTTGCCGGTAATCGGCGAAGAAACCATGGCCCGCGCCCGGATAAATCTTGAACTTCGTGGTTTTTCCCGCGGCTTGCAGCTTTTCCTTCATCGCCTCTACTTGATCCGGCGGTATTCCGCTGTCCTCGGCGCCGTAGAGGCCGAGCACTGGCGCCTTGACCTCGTTTGCGAGTTCAAAGGCGTTTTCCGGCATGGCCGCGCTCGGGGGATCCATCAGGCTTCCGTAAAAAGCAACGCCTGCCTTGAGGCTGGAATTATGCGTCGCATAAAGCCACACCGTGCGCCCGCCCCGGCAAAAGCCGATAATGCCGAGCCGATCCGTATCGCCTCCCTGGGACTTGGCCCAATCAACCGTCGCGTCGAGATCGGAAAAAAGCTCATGATCGGACTTGCCGTTGACCAAGAGCATCAGTTGCGCCGGTTGGGCGATTTGGGTGAGGTCACCAAGCCGGAAATAATAATCTGGCGCGATTGCGAAAGCGCCGAGCTTGCCTAGCCGCCGTGTCACATCCTTGATGTGCTCGTGCAGGCCGAAGACCTCCATCGCGACGAGGATCACCGGCGGCTTCGCCGCGTCCAGAGGCTTCGCGTAATAGACCGGCATTTCGCCGCCCGGCACTTTCACTTTTGCCATGCCAGCGGAAAGACCGTCCGTGCCGGTTTTGATTGCGGCGGCGCGCACCGGGCCAGCGGCAAGCGTATAGCCCAGCGCCGCGGCGGCGACACTCGTCAGACAATCGCGGCGCGAGAGCGTCTCGCTTTCTTGCATCGATGTTTTGGAATGCATGCCATCGGTCCTTTTGCACGGCGGTGGCGTTCACCCGCCGGGAGGAAACGCGCCAAGGCTTTATTCGATCCAATCGGTTTTGCAACGTTGGGCTGGTTCAATCAATCGCACGCGGGTTCCTGGTAAGCGTGCGTTGGAC
>DATBYR010000352.1:0-12859 GCA_036513565.1 Methylocella sp.
GGCGCCGAGTTCGCTGCGAAGATCGAAGGTATTGGCAAGCCAGCCATCGACCGCGTCGGACAGGCCCGCGATGATGAAGACGATGCAGGCCTCCTTCCAGCGCTGCGCGGCGATCATCGCGACGATCGCCGGCACGAGCACAAGGCGGCCGAGCGTGATCAGGTTGGGCAGACTGCGGTAATAAGAAAGCATCGGTCCGTTTCGATAAATTGAACCCGCGGCTTGCGTCTAACATGGCTACCAGCCGACCCCAATAGCGCGGGTTTGGCCCGTGCGGCGAACTTCGCGCTCTTGCCTTCGCAGTCCATAGGAATTAGAGCAAATTCCGGCAAGCTGCTTCTGGAATCGAGAAAAATTTGTTGATTCAACCACCTTGCGCTCTTTTTGTTAGGTGAAACAGGAACGAACTCACGGGCTTGGCACGGGATCGATATGAAAAATAAACCGGGCCTCACCTATGTTGGTGCCGGCGTCGATATAGACGCGGGCAATGCCATGGTTGAAAAGATCAAGCCGCTCGCGCGCGCCACAAGGCGGCCCGGCGGGGATGCCGAAATCGGCGGCTTCGGCGGAATTTTCGATCTGAAGGCGGCGGGTTTTACCGACCCGATTCTCGTCGCCGCGAATGACGGGGTCGGCACCAAGGTCAAGATTGCCATTGAGGCGGGCAATCACGGCACAATCGGGATCGATCTCGTCGCGATGTGTGTCAACGACCTCGTCGTGCAGGGCGCCGAGCCGCTTTTTTTTCTCGATTATTATGCGACCGGAAAGCTCGATCCCGCGGTTGGAGCGGAGGTCATCAGGGGCATCGCGCAAGGCTGCATCGAGGCGGGTGCGGCGCTGATCGGCGGTGAAACCGCCGAGATGCCGGGTCTTTACACCGGCGCCGATTACGACCTCGCGGGCTTCGCGGTCGGCGCGGTCGAACGCGGCAAACTCTTGCCGCGAGGGGACGTCAAGGCGGGCGATCATGTCCTGGGCCTGCGCTCCTCGGGTCTTCATTCCAACGGATTTTCGTTGGTGCGCAAAATCGTCGAGCATGCTTCGCTCGCCTGGACGGATCCCGCGCCTTTCGCACCGGGAAAAACCCTTGGCGAAGCCCTGCTCGCTCCAACTCGCATCTATGCGAAGCCGGTTCTGCGCGTCTTGGCCGAGACGGATGGTGTAAAAGCCTTGGCCCATATCACCGGCGGCGGCTTGCGAGATAACCTTCCGCGCGTCCTGCCAAGAAATCTCGGGGTTGAAATCGATCTATCGGCGATCCAGGTTCCCGGGGTCTTCACTTGGCTCGCGGCAAACGGCGGCGTCGCTGGACCGGAAATGTTGCGCACGCTTAATTGCGGTATCGGCATGGTTGCCATTGTCGATTTGGGCAAGGCCGCCGAGGTTTCGCGCGCCTTCCGCTCGGCTGGCGAAACCCCGGCCGCGATCGGCCGCGTCGTGGCGATCGCGGCCGGCGAGCGGGTCGTCTATTCCGGGCGGCTGGCGTTGTGACGTTCCGGCGCAAACGCACGGCGATCCTTATTTCCGGACGCGGCTCCAACATGCGAGCCCTTATCGAGCAGGCGCGGAACCCCTCCTACCCCGCCGAAATCGTCCTTGTCTTGTCAAACCGGCCGGACGCGGCGGGATTGACCTTCGCCGAGGAAAACAACATTGCCCGCGCCGTCGTCGATCATAGGATTTACGCCGGGCGCGAGGAGTTCGAGCGTTCGATGCAAGTGCTGCTCGAACTGCATCGAATCGAACTGATCTGCCTCGCCGGTTTCATGCGGATGCTGACACCCTGGTTCATCGGCCAATGGCAGGGGCGGCTCTTGAACATTCACCCGGCCCTGCTGCCTGCCTATCGCGGCTTGAGAACGCATGAACGCGCCTTGGCGGATGGCGTGAAAATCCACGGCTGCACCGTGCATTTCGTGGCGCCGGCGATGGACGAAGGCCCAATTATCGCGCAGGCGGCGGTCGCGGTGCGCGAGTCCGATACGCCCACCTCGCTCGCCGCCCGCGTGCTTGCGGAAGAGCACGCGATCTATCCGGCCGCGCTCGCCAGCGTCGCCGAAGGGCGCACGCGGGTCGAAGGCAATCGCGTTTATATTGATGAACCAGCGGCCCTGCCCCCGCCCTTGCGGGTGCCTTTCGCGGAGTAATGCGCTCGTTTCGCCGCGCGAGAAAGACCTGGTGCGCGGGGAGCTGGGCACGTGGGTCATCCGCCCAAATCTTGGGGCAACCACGGTTCTGAACGTTCACCCCACGATCTCATTGCCGGAAAACCATTGCGCGATCTCGGCCACGGCCGTCTCCGGGCCATCCGACCCATGCGCCGAATTTTCGCCGAGCGAGAGCGCGAATTCCTTGCGGATCGTGCCGGGCGCGGCCTTCGCGGGGTCCGTCGCGCCAAGAACGTCGCGGTATCTTGCGATCGCCTCCTCGCCTTCGAGAACTTGCACAACCACCGGCCCTGCGGTCATCGTCGCGACGAGTTCGCCAAAAAACGGACGCGCCTTATGGACCGCGTAAAAGGTCTCCGCTTGCTCGCGCGTCATCCGGACGCGTTTTTGCGCGACGATGCGCAGCCCCGCTCTTTCAATCAGGGCGTTGATCGCCCCGGTCAGATTTCGCCGCGTCGCATCGGGCTTCAATATGGAAAAAGTGCGTTCGAGCGCCATTGTACCCCTGCACGTGAAGAAAGCCGAAAGACCATCGCCGGTTGTAAAGACGCAGGCCGCCATTGCAAAGTCGCCGCGACGCTCGCGCCTGACCGCACTCTCAAATTTTAGTGACGCACGCCGATGATTGCGATGCTCAATACGGGCGTCTTCCGCGATCCGCTTCAAACCCTCGCCTTCGAGGCCAATTAGATTTACGCGCAGGATGGTGTAATAATAAAACGTAGTAAACTCCGCGGATGCATTGCGGACAAGTAGGTCCAACAGCGTCTCCACATTGATGCCGGCTCGTTCAATAAGCACTCTTCCACGGTCTTTTTCTCGGGCATTTGCGTTTCCGGAGCGCGGGCGGACAATTGCAAGTAGATCGCAGCATCTCGTAGGGCTTTGGGCGAGGCGAAGGAGTGATGCCGGATTATTCGAAGGGGTCGGAGCACGTCCCTCGTGCGCTCAAAGAGACCGGCGACATCAAATATTATTGACAATGAACCCATATAAGCCTCTGCTTTCATACACCTTATTTAGAATTAAAATGGTATTACCATGCTTAAGAAAGCATTATGTATTTCAATGCTCTTGGCTTTCAGTCCCTCCTCAGAGGTTTTGGCAATGCCAATTGCCCCAATGCCCGCGGCAATTCCTTTCGTGCAGAAAGCACGGAAATTCTGCTATAATTCTGATACAGGTCGCTTCCTTCATTGGGGACGCTGCGGTAATCGACAAAATAATTATCGGCCGAGAACATATTGTCGCACCCGTTACGGACACCATTTTCTCCATTGGGGCAGGTGTTAATCTTCCCTGGAGGCTGATGGAATCTTATCACCACCTCTGACTTGTCCTGGGGATAATTGATGCAGACAGTGTGGAAAGTCGCGGCGCCGGCGAACGGCGGGATGACTATTTGCGGCGGCTGGACGAAAGCGATGTCGAGGAAAGCGGAACGGGCGGCGGCGCGCGCCTATCGGTCGTAATCAGCAGCTTATCCAAAAAGTCCGCAACTTTCGGGGATCATGCCCTAGATCCAGCCCTTCAGCTCGCGTGCGACCAGATCGTGAATGAGCATCATGCCGAGTTCGCTATCGTTGAGGCAGGGAATCGCGGCAAAGTTCTTGCCCCCATTTTCGATGAAGATCTCGCGGCATTCGACGTCGATTTCAAAAAGCGTTTCGAGGCAATCGGCGGAAAACCCAGGTGCGATGACAACCAAGCCCTTGGTCCCTTGGGACGCGAGACTCTTTACCATTGCCGCCGTATAGGGTTGCAGCCATTCGTTTGAGCCGAAACGCGATTGAAAGCTGACCGGACACCTGTCGGCGCCAAGCCCGAGGTCTTCGCGCAAGAGCCGCCACGTCTCGAGGCATTGGTCGTAATAAGGATCGCCCTTGGCGACCGTCGCCTTCGGCAGGCCGTGAAAGGAAACCAGGATCGTATCGGGAACGAAATCAAGACGCGACAGCCCGGCCCGAAGGGAAGTCGCCAGAACGCCGATATAGGCGCGGTCGTCGAAATAGGGCGGCGCGATCCGCACCGCCGGTTGCCATCGCATCGCTTTCAATGTTTCGAAAATTTTGTCATGGACGCTCGCCGTCGTGGCGGCGGCATATTGCGGATACAGCGGCAGGACCAGGATTCTCGTGCAGCCATGCTTTTTGAGGGTCACGATTCCTTGCGCGATGTCCGGCTTGCGGTAGCGCATGGCCCAAGCAATGAAGAATGTTTCGCGCGCCGTGTGCTGTCCTTTCGGGCCGAGCCCCCCGGCGCCGATCCAAGCCGCGAGCTTTTCGGCCTGCGACCGGGTTATCGCCTTCAGCGGACCCTCGCCCGTCTCCTTGTTCCAAATCGCGGCATAGTGCTTGGCGATCCGGCGCGGACGCAGAACCAGAATGATAAAGTGCAGGATCGGCCACCAGAAAATCCGTGGCATTTCGATCACACGCGGATCCAAGAGGAATTCCTTGAGAAACCGGCGCACCGGCCAGAAATGGGGGGCATCCGGCGTGCCAAGGTTGACGAGCAAAATGCCAATTTTTCCCGGCGAAATCTGTTTGTTGCTAGTCGCGGAGACATTGGAGGATGCCATATCGCTAGGCTCGCTTGTCGAGGTGCTTCATTGCGGCATCGGCTATAGGGCGCATTCGTTGAAAACGGAAATGCTAAGTCGGCGGGCCGTACCAAGTTTCCAGATGTTCTTCTGTCTTCGATGACACGTTTACGAACACCCTCAGCGCTCTCCGAAAATCGCGCTGCCGATCCTTACGTGGGTCGCGCCAAGTTGGATCGCGAGCTCGAAATCGGCGCTCATTCCCATCGAGAGCGCCGCAATCTCATTGCGCGCGGCGATGAGGCTCAAAAGCGCAAAATGCGGCGAGACCTGATCGTCGATTGGCGGAATGCACATGAGCCCTGAAATTTCGAGGCCGAAATTGTTGCGGCAGCTTGCGATAAAGGCGTCCGCCTCTTGCGGCAGGATGCCCGCCTTCTGCGGTTCGGCGCCGGTATTGACCTGGACATAAAGGCGGGGATGGCGCGAGGTTTTTTGGATTTCCGAGGCCAGCGCCTTGGCGATCTTGTCCCGGTCCACCGTCTCGATCACGTCGAAAAAGGTGACGGCATCATGCGCCTTGTTTGACTGCAAGGGTCCGATGAGGTGGAGCTCGAGGCCCGGATGGTCCGCCTTGAGCAGCGGCCATTTTTCCATCGCCTCCCGGACCCGATTCTCGCCGAAAACGCGCTCTCCGGCTTCGATCACCGGCGTAATGTCTTGCGGGCCAAACGTCTTGGAGACGCAGACAAGGGTCACGTCTTGCGGCTCGCGTCCCGAGTCCCGCGCGGCGCGGGTGATACGGGCGCGCACCAAGGCAAGACGGTCGAGGGTGGTTTCGGGAAGTTTTCTACTTTGTTGCAAAGCTTTGGCCTTTCATTCCTGCCGAGATGGGAAGGAAAGAGATTAGGACCTTGGTTTGATTTTCTGCCAATCGTACCAAAACGTTTCGCATGAGAAACATTTTGGTTCTCTAATCGCGACACCTTCGTCAAGAGGCGTTTTGTGTTCTTTGGATGCGCTTGCGTATGGACCGGCAGTCCGATGCGGGTCAGCACCAATATCGCCGCTTCGTAAAGCCGCGAGCGGACGCGTTTGTCGCCGCGCTTCGAGATGTGGCCCGTCATAGTCGATCTCGCCCGATTGGCGGTCAAGCCTGGCTCCTTGCATGCGCACCGCGCGCCAAGTCTCAAGCAAGGGCAAGACGATCGCCGTCGTACTCCTCCTGTCCGGCGAGCAGGGTGCGGATATTGGTCGCGAAAATCCGCATGCCTTGCGCCGATGTAGACCGCCGGGAGACCATCGGCGGCGGGTTTGCGATGAAACCAAGTCGCAAGCGGCCCGGTCTCGAACACCACCAATAGGGCATCCGGCGCGTGCTTCCTGATCATTTCGGCGACGAGGTGTGGGTCCGACACGTCCTTGCCGCCAGATGATCGGCAGCGGAAAACCTCTTCCGATCAATCCGCACTGATTTGATCGGGAGTGGCATTATGTGGTGCTTGCACGGCAAGCGTTAGACTTTTATCATCGCCGCGAGGCGAGCACGATACACGAGGATACGCCCGGTGAAGTCATCGACCCTGCTCCTCTCTCTTTGTTTTGGCCTCTTCACAACCGCCGCATGGGCGGCGCTGAAGCCGGGCGACGCCGCGCCCGATTTCACCGTCGACGCCGCGCTGGGTGGCAAGGAATTCACATTCTCCCTCACTGAGGCTTTGAAAAAGGGGCCGGTGGTTCTCTACTTTTACCCCAAATCTTTCACGAGCGTCTGCACTATCGAGGCGCATGAATTTGCCGAAAATATCGAGAATTTCGCGGCGACCGGCGCGAGCGTCATTGGAATTTCGGGCGACAAGATCGAGGTGCAGCGAGACTTTTCAAGCAAGGAGTGCCGCGACAAATTCCCGGTCGGCGCCGACCCCAACTTTTCGATCATAAAGTCCTATGATGCCGCGTTCAATATTCCGCTTGTAGGCGCGGCCTTCGCTAACCGCATCTCCTATGTGATTTCGCCGGACGGAAAGATTCTTTACGCCTACTCCGATTCCAACGCGGAGAAACACATCAAGAATACGCTGGCCGCGGTCAGGAAATGGCGCGAGGAGCATAAGCCCTGAATATCCGGCCGTTTTTTCTGAAACTGCTGGATGTCGCGCTCGGTGCACCTGCCTGCCGGAGAAACAAGCACCGACGGAATATTTTTTGCACCGGAATTATGCACCAGGAAAGTCACGCAATATCAATAGCTTAATTTCTGAAGAATTCAAGATACTGTTGAAAACATTCCTTGACGCCATCCCCATTGCGAGGAAAAAAACGATCGCTGCCTGACCACCATCAGCAGCGAACCAGTCCCCTCCAAGAAGGCACCGTCCGTAAGATCAAGTACAAGCTACTACATACCCCTAAAATACCGGCACGCCGCGCGCGTTGAGCACCTCCGCCAAACTTGCCAAGGCCTTGGCCCGCTTGCGAAAGAAAGTATGCGGCGCCCATTGCTTTTCGGCGCAGAGCTTCTTGATCGATCTTCCGCGCGCGGCGCGCAACGCCCAGAGGGTCGTGACAAGTGCCATGCCGGAATCCTCAACGCGCAATGCGCTCAGCCACTCGAACGCCGTTTCCATTTGTGTAATTTCGGCGGCGCTGGGGCGGATCACGGTGCGATTGGCAGCTTGCTGGCGGGTCCGGCGTTCGCTCTCTTCGAGCTCCGCTTGGGCAAGTTGATCGGCCCACTCGGTGACCGTGCCCGGCCAATGGCCGCCGGGCGCGCGGGGTCCCCGCAAACGCGGCAAGCGGTCGAGGGTGACAAAGGCTTGCACGAGCCTTTTGCCGACGAGGTCCGCGTCCCAAAGCGGCGGCAGGGTCTCGCGCCCGGCGAAGAGCGGCGCCTCGCACCGGCTGGCCATTGCTTCTTCGTCCATGCTCAAACCCCATCGTCGAGGATATTGTCGAGGAGGTAAGGGTCGGCGGCGACTTCGAGAAGTAAATTGCGGATCATCGCGTCGCGCGAGAGGCCGCGCTTGGACGCGGCCGCCTCGAAATGGCTGGTGGCATCGGGCGGCAGATTCAACGCCATCGCGGCCGCCGCTGCGCGAAACGCGAGGCCGAACCTTTGGGCCTGCCTGTGCACATTGTTGGGGGTCGAGGCGATGATGGGGTCCTCGGCGACGCGTTTGGCGTCCCAGCCAAGGCCAAGAAGAAACCCCAGGCGGGCGATTCGCTCGCCGGTCCAACGCGCTTTGTGGATTTCCGTGGCAACCGTCACTGTAAAATCTCCTTGCCGGATCGAGCGGGGCAACCGACGCGCCGCGCCGCCCAGCTCATATACGGTAGTAATACCGTACGTGTCAAGGTGAATTTACCTGATGCATCCACGGTTATGTGCGGTTACTCTACCGCTATGCAACTTGATGACGTTCTCGCCCGGATCGAAAGCCGCCTGAAGGTCGTGGGCCTTTCTGCTCACGCCGCCTCCCTGGCCGCCAAAAGGCCCGACGCGATCCGCAATTTGAAACGCGCGGTCAAGAACAATGACCGGCGCGGGATCACGACCGAAACCCTGATGGCGCTTGCTCCGGTCTTGAAAACTACCGCGGCCTGGCTGCTTGAGGGCGTTGGGGACCCGGCTTCCGGCAATCTCGTGCGCGTCGTTGGGCGGATTGGCGCCGGCGCCGAAGTCCGGTCGGAATTCGAACAAATCCCTCCCGAAGGTTTGTATGAAATCGAGGTCCCGTTTCCGGTCTCGACGGATGCGATCGCTTTCCAGGTCGAGGACGGCAGCATGTGGCCGCGCTACGATCCGGGCGACATAATCATTTGCGGGCGCCAGGGCACCCATGTCGAGGAAGTCATCGGTTGGGAAGCAGCGGTCAGGACCGCCGATGGCAAACGCTATCTGAAACGTATCCAGCGGGGAGCGGCGAGCGGGACCTTCGATCTTGAGAGCCATAATGCCGCGCCGATCCGCGGCGTGCGAATCGAATGGGCCGCCGAAATCAAAGGGGTTGTCCGATCCGGTCAGTGGCGCCGGAAATAGGTTTTAAACTTAGGTAATAATACCTTGACATAGGTATACATACCTGTCAAAGTGTCCGGACTTTTCCGGAGCCTGCCCATGCCGAACCGCCCGTCCGCCCGCGCCAATGTCGAAGCCGCGCTTCGCGCGCAGGCAACTCGCACCGCCGTCGATCTGATTAAGGCTCGGGCTCGCGCCTACGCGAAGCGTCCAATGACGTTGGAAAATGTCTTTCCCGGTCTTTCGGCCGCCGCGCCCGAGACAATAATTGCCGTGGCGAAGAATCTGATCGCGGTGGAGAGAAATGCACCGCGCCGGTGGTTTGGTTTTGGCGGGGAAGTTCCAATCCTCAACGCCAAGGCCGTTTTGCTTTCCGCGCGTGCCCTTCGCCGGGACGGAGGACGACGAGCCCGAATGCGGGCGCACGATTTTTGAACCCAGTTTGCGGCAGTGCCTCTGTGGATGGCCCCCGCTTGCTCGGATTTTTTGCGGGTGGGGTGGTCGCTTGGGGTCATGTGTCCGGCCTCACATGCGGGCGGTTGCGTCAAGTTACTTGTAAAAGTCTAGATTTGACCCATCGGTCACTGTCAGATTACGTCATTCATTCAACGGCGGGCATTATCGGCGAGGTGGGCTCGATGTTGTCAAGGACGCGAGCCAAAAGGGCGCTTCATCAAATTGCGCATGCGTTCTTTTGGTGCGCCCCATCGCAGGGGCGACAACTTGCGCGTGGGAGCGTATAAAGTCTAAAAATGCGGCTCGCGGTTCCGTGCGGTCAGCCGCCTTATGCCGGGCTTCGCCGTGAACTCGTGGCCGCTTGTTGCTCGGCTCGGGAGGAACGCTGATGCCGAAATTTCATGTGATCGCCGGTTCGGATGCAACTCCGGACTATCCCATCGTGCGCAAGATCGGGCTAGCGGACCTCAAGGACGCTCTCGCCAAAGGCGTCGACGATTTTTTGGCAATGCCGTCATCGCTCTTTTTTCTAGCTCTGATCTATCCGATTATTGGCATGTGCCTCGCCGGCATCGCTCTGCCCTTGCTGTTCCCGCTCATGTCGGGTTTCGCCCTTGTTGGTCCCTTCGCGGCCGTTGGCTTGTACGAGATAAGCCGGCGGCGGGAGCTCGGCCTTGAGACCTCCTGGGCGAATGCTTTTGACGTGCGTCACTCGCCGTCGATTCCCTCGCTCCTGGCGCTCGGCCTCTTGCTGCTGGCGATCTTCATCTGCTGGCGGGCAACCGCCGAGTCGCTCTATGTATGGCTCTTCGGCCCGATGGCACCGGTGTCCTACATCGGGTTTCTCACCGAAGTCCTCACCACATCCCGGGGCTGGACCCTGATCGTTCTGGGTAATGCCATCGGCTGCGTCTTTGCCGTGGTGGTGCTGAGCATCAGCGTCGTCTCATTTCCCTTGCTGCTCGACCGCGATGTAGGCTTGGCCGTGGCTGTTCGCACATCGCTTAGAGCGGTGCTGGCGAACCCGCTCACGATGACGATCTGGGGATTGATCATCGCGGCGGCCCTGGCGATCGGCTTCTTGTTGCTGTTCGCCGGGCTCGCGGTCACGGTGCCGATCCTGGCCCATGCGAGTTGGCATCTCTACCGAAAGGTCGTGGAACCGCCCGCCCCTATCTGACGCCAAGCCTGGCAAACACCGTCCTCTCAGCCCGAAAGCCGCGGAATTCGCAGCACTTGGCCGGGAGAAAGTTTGCCGGGATTGGACAGCAAAGCCTTGTTGGCTTCAAAGATCAGATGATATTTGCCGCCATGGCCGGGGCCATATTCGGCTTCGGCGATCTTCCACAGTGTATCGCCAGGCTTGAGGGTATAAAACTTCGATTCAGGCGCTTTGGCGGCGGCCGCGATATCGTTGTGGACCGTGGCGGCGCCCGACGCATTGCCGCTCGCCGGCGCGGTCTTCTCGGATTCCTTGGGCGCGGAAGCGCTGCCTGAGCGGGCGGCGTTGCGCCCTTCGGACGCGACTTCGGGTTTCGAGACATCGAGACTGTGTTTCTTCGCCTCTTTCATCAATTGGTCAGGGGGAGTGGTGGCGGTTCCGATCCCGGTCCCGGATCCTGACGTTTGGGGCTCATGGGTTGCGGCCTGGGCACTAGGTTCCCCCGTTCCAAAGAATAGGACCCGTGTGACGTGCGTGTAATCCGACTCGAACGCCATGATGGCCACAAACAGCAACACCGCCCCCGGCGGGACCAGAATGGCATACATCAGGGCCAGCCGCTCCCAGGCCATGTGCATGAAGATAGCGACGATCAAGCCTGCTTTCACAATCATGAACAGCAGGATCAGAGACCATCTGAGATATCCATGGATGCCAAAGAAGTCGACGAGATAAGAGCAAGTGCTCAGGACAAACAGCCAGCCCCAGATCACCAGATAAAGCTTGATCGGGTGTTGTTGTCCCTCTTCGTGCGCCATATTTTTTCGTCGTACCGAAGATAAATGTGCCACGTTTTTTCCGCTTACCGAAGATAGATGCGCCATGTTTTTTCCTTACCAAAGATAAAAAAGTGCAAAGATGAACACCCAGACAAGATCGACGAAGTGCCAGTAGAGACCCATGGTTTCGACGATCTCGTAGCGCCCCTTTCTGCTGGTGAAAAAGCCCCGCCTTCCGCTTTCGAAATCTCCCCGCCAAACCTTTCGCGCTATGATGAGCAAGAAAATCACGCCGATCGTCACGTGGGTCCCGTGGAAGCCCGTGATCAAAAAAAAGCATGAACCAAACTGGGCCGCGCCCCACGGGTTGCCCCAAGGCCGGACCCCTTCCAGGATCAGCTTGGTCCACTCGAAAGCCTGCATTCCGACGAAGGAGGCGCCGAATGCCGCGGTCGCCAGCATCAAGGCAGTTGTTGTCGCGCGATCACGGCGGTATCCGAAGTTGACGGCCATCGCCATCGTCCCGCTACTGCTGATTAAAATGAAGGTCATGATGGCGATCAGAAGGAGCGGGGTTTCCTTGCCGGCAATCGTCAATGAGAAGACCTTACTAGGATTCGGCCAAGGCACGGTCGTGGACATCCGCACCGTCATGTAGGAGAGCAGAAAACAGCTAAAAATAAAAGTGTCGCTCAGGAGGAAGATCCATATCATGGCCTTGCCCCAGGTGGCAGTCTTGAACGCGCGCTGGTCGGAGGACCAGTCGGCGGCGAAGCCTTGCCAGCCCCCCGGGTGCGCCGGGGCTTCTAACGTGTCGGTCAGTGCCGGTTCCGTCATTTGTACTCCCGAAGACCTTTCTGAAGCATTTCCAGGCGCGGCGGACACCGGCTCGCGGTCAGAAAATGCGCCAAATCAAAGAAACCAGACCGCTGCCCGAATCAATCGGATCGGTCAGCAACAGCAGACCGAATAAGACCAGCCAGACAAAAAGCAGAAAGTGCCAGTACATGGCGCATAACTCGACACTCAAGCGCACCTCGCCGACCGCGACACCTCCCCACGCCTTATCCATGGTTCTGCCCAAGGCCACCAGGCCGCCCAATATGTGCAGCCCGTGCACGCCGGTGATCAGGTAAAAGAAGGCGGCGGCCGGGTTGACCGTCAAGTAATAGCCCGCGGCGTCGAGCTGCCGCCACGCGACGAGCTGACCGGCCAGGAAAGCAAGCGCGAAAACGCCGCCGGCGAGCAGGCCGCCTCTTACGCCGTCCATCCTTCCCCGGCGCGCGGCAACCTGCGCCCATTGCAGAGCGCCACTGCTCAAGATCAACGTACCCGTGTTGAGCCAAAGCAGCTTCGGCGCGGGCGCGGGCCTCCACTCCCCCATTTCCATTCGCATGGAGTAGGCGCTGATTAAGAGCGCGAATAGAGTGCCGACGACCGCGAGAAACACCCCCAATCCAATCTTCGCGGCGGGCAGGGACGATGCGCCTGGATCACCGATCGGGCCCGCCTCCAACCAGGGCTTGGCTGTCAGCCTTTGCTGCGCTAACCACCATGCGACGATGGCCGCGATCACAGCCAAGAATAGGTATAGGATATTCATGGCGGGGTTGCCTAACGCGCGAGTATGGCCGGGGGCTGATTTTGCGGCAGAAAATCCTGCTCGGCGCCCGGCACACTGTAATCGTAAGCCCAGCGGTAGACGACCGGCAACTCCTTGCCCCAGTT
>DATBYR010000353.1:0-13673 GCA_036513565.1 Methylocella sp.
TCGCGATGATCGCCGCGCAGCGCTGGAAGGAGGCCTGCATCGTCTTCATCATCGCGGGCCTGTCCGACGCGGTCGATGGCTGGCTTGCCAATACCTTCGATCTTCGCAGCGAACTCGGCGCCTATCTCGATCCCTTGGCCGACAAGGCGCTGATCGTCTCTATCTATGTCTCGCTGGCCATCGTCGAAGTGCTTCCGGCGACGATCGCCATCCTCGTCGCCGCGCGCGATATCATGATTATCGGCGCCTTTATGATCTCGCTCGTCATGCGCAAGCCGATAAAGGTCAAGCCGCTGACGATCTCGAAGCTCAATACCACCGCGCAGATTAGCTTCGCCGCGCTGGTTCTCATCGTCAAGGCTTTCGATTTTCCGGCCGGCGCCTGGTTCGATGTTGCGCTTTACGCGGTAGCGGCGCTGACCCTCGCCTCGACAGCGGCCTATATTGGCCAATGGATCAGACACATGAACCTTTGATGCGACCGCAGCAGATGGGAGGGAGAGAACGCCGCGAACGAAACCGCTGTTTCTTCCCCCCACCACGATGCCCAGCTCTACCGGTCAACAGCCGAATCTTGGTGTAATGCCACGGGTATACGAAACCATGGATCGCCGAAAGCGACCCATGGTATGGGAAACGCGTTGGCAAGAGTTGGCGGGAAGCGGCGACTATGCGGATCGAATGGCAGATCGGCTTTTGGATCGGCGCATTTTTCCTGCTCGTTCTCTTGCTGTGGCTTTTCAGCGGCGTGCTTCTGCCATTCGCCGCCGCCTTCGCGCTTGGCTATCTTTTGAACCCCGTCGTCGATCGGCTGGAGCGGCTTGGCTTCAACCGGCTCGGCGCGACGCTCCTCATCATGGCTTGCTTCGTGCTTGTCCTGGTCTCGATTTCAATCTTGATCGGGCCCGTTGTTTGGCGCCAGCTTGCAAGTTTCACCGAGGCGTTGCCTGCGTATGCCGTCAAGCTGGAGGAACTGATTTCGGCCGAGACCGCGCGCCTTTCACGGGATTATGGCGGCGCTTTGATGGACAAACTTGGCCTTAGCAACAAAGGAGGCGGCGAACTGGCAAGCGCCACCAACGATCTCGTCGCCCACGCGGCGCAATGGGCGGCTTCGTTTTTGAAATCGCTTTTGACCCGCGGCGCGGCGCTGATCAGCCTAATTTCGCTGCTTGTCGTGACGCCTGTTGTCGTTTTCTACATGCTTCTCGATTGGCACAAGATGATCGCGACGATCGATGGGCTTGTGCCGCTCCGTCACCGCGAGACAGTGCGGGCACTCGCGCGCGAGATCGACACCGCCCTGGCAGGGTTTTTGCGCGGCCAAGCCCTTGTATGTCTCTTTCTCGGCGCCTGGTATGGCATTGGACTTTCCCTGATCGGGCTCAATTTCGGCCTTTTGATCGGCATCACGGCGGGGATCTTGAGCTTCATCCCTTATGTCGGCTCCTTTACCGCCCTAATCCTGTCCTCCACGGTCGCGACCGTGCAGGACTGGCCGCAATGGAGGTTGCTCGCTATGTCGGTTGGCGTCTTTTTGATTGGCCAATTTCTCGAAGGCAATATTTTGTCGCCGAAGCTCGTCGGCGAATCGGTCGGACTACACCCGGTGTGGCTGATTTTCGCGCTGCTGGCGTTCGGCAGCCTGTTTGGTTTCACCGGCCTCATTACCGCAGTACCCTTTGCCGCCGCCGCCGGAGTGATCTTGCGTTTTGCCATCAGGCGTTACCGCGCAAGCAATCTTTATACTGGCACCGTCGGGCCCGACCCTCGGATTCTCCTCGAATCTACCATGACATATCCCGATGACGAGGACCATTAAGATGGCCGGCGAAAAAACCCGCCAGGCGCGATCCGCGAACTCTCAATTGACGCTGAATCTCGCCCCGGACCCCGGCTACGAACGCGAGAATTTCTTCGTGTCTGGTTCGAACGAACAAGCCTATGCGATAATCGAACTCTGGCCCAGCTGGCCGGACCAGACATTGCTCATTTTGGGGCCGCCAGGTGCCGGCAAAAGCCACCTTGGCGCGATCTGGGCTTCGACCGCCAAGGCCGGCATTCAATCCGCCGCTTCCCTGGCGGCGGCGGATATTGAAGCCCTGGCCGCCGCCGGACCGCTTCTCCTCGAGGACGCCGATGCGATCGGCCAATCCGAAGCGCAGCTCTTCCACCTTGTTAATTTGATGCGCGAGCGCGGCATGGCCCTGGTTCTCACCGCGAAAACGCCACCGGATGCCTGGGGCCTGCGGACCGCCGATCTCTTGTCGCGTTTGCGTCTCGCCCCAACGGCCGCGATCGGGCCCCCGGACGATGCCCTGATGCGGGCCGTTCTCGTCAAGCTCCTGATCGACCGGCAGCTTGTCGTCGACACCGGCGTTGTCGGCTATATCGCTTTGCGGATCGAGCGCTCGCTCGACGCGGCGCGCTCGTTTATCGACGCGCTTGATCGCGAGGCCTTGGCGCGCCAAAGCCGGATCTCCCGGGCCATCGCGGCAGATGTACTGCTCTCCATGGGCCACGGCGGCGAACAAGGTCCTTTTCACGAAGAGCGGGAACGCTCCGATAATGGCGGCGACGGAGACTGACTTCCGATGACACTGCCCCTTACGGTCCGACGTAGCGGATCGAGCGGCCTTGGGGGTCTATGATGGTTTCCCCAAAAACGAGATTGCGTTCGCTTGCCGAGCGTCCGGTAGCAATGCCGGGCTTGCCGTCGGTACCGGAATCTTGTGCGTCCAGAGCGGCGAGGGCCTTGCGTTCGCGCTTTGGAAGCCCCTTGATCTCGGATGGTTTTCTAAAGTCCTCCGGCTCGTGATGATCGCCGGAAGAGCCAATAAAAATCCTTATCCCGGCTGGCATCACCACCGCATCGCCATACCGTAAACTCTCGTCATCCATGAGATCGGTCGGAGCAAGTGGCCCTACCGGATGGCTATCGGCGACAACCATTTTCCGGCGCGCCGTGAGTTTATGCCCATGCCTATGGAACCTGGGATCCGCGCGCCGGCGAAAACCGGGATCGGCGCCCCAGTGTGGCATACCGCCAAAATAGCCTTCATCAGGCCTGGCGGCCCGACTCTGGAAGAGCTGCCCAAATAAAAAGTCGAAAAATCCCGCGTGCGCAAAACTCGGGAACGCAATGCTTTGAACCAAGCCAACCGTCACTGCCGCGACCGCCACGCCAAGACCGTTACGCGCTACGCCCATGGTGAAATCCGTACATTGAAAAAACCAGCCCAAAACAGAATTAGGCGAATTTCCGGAAATGTCGAGGCGTCGCGGCCTATTTTCAGCCGCCTCTCCGCATCCGTTCGTATTCGGCACGGATGATTCGCGCACCATAGCGGCGTTCGAGCCGAAGCACCGTGAAATGACCGCGCGCAATTGTCTGAAAATGATCCGCAAAGGCGTAATTAATTGCCGCCCCGCCCGCGGCGCCGATCAGCGGAACGCTTTGGGCCACGAGTTTTTGCGAGACAACCACGCCGAAATGAGAGCCGATCTGCGCCACCAAGCGGACCAGCGCCGGCGCGGCCTCGCTCGCGGCAGCGCGGCCGGCGAGATAGCTTGCCGCTTCGGTTACCGACTTCGCCAAAATGGCGCGAAGCGCGAAATAGCCGGTTTCCAGGACAGCGCCGTCGCTAAAATTCGAGTCCGGAACATCGATGTCCGGAAACCGGATGTCCCGGTTCGAACCGTCCCGGCCGCCAAGGGCGAACACCTCAAGGCAGGCGAGCGCGCTTTTCGGGTCGGCCAAATCCTGTCCCTCGGCACGGGCGATGTCGGCGATCGAGCGCAACATGATCGTGGTAGAGAAGGGTAATTCGACCGGCAGGCTCGAAAGACCAAACGCGCCGCCCGCCGCTCCGGCGAGAACCGCGATGCTCTTGTGCATGCGGCGTCTGTCCCTAAGGGGCTTGCCCGCAAGGCTCCGCAGCGCGAAGTTGAGGCCGCTCCTGATTGCCGCCTCGGCTGCCTTGCTCGCGATTTCCGCGACGTTCGCGGGCACAATCGATGCGATCGCCCCCGCCTGGCGGCCAAGAATCGCGCTCAGCCGGATTGCCAGACTCGTGCGTTCAAGCTCGCGCATGGCCCGTTCCAGAGCTTCGCGGTCGTCGATCGAAAGCCGGGATGCTCCGGCGGCAAAGGCCAGGTCTCCAGAATCGGATTGATCCGTGCTCACCAGGGAATTCATGGGAAATCCTCGTTACGGGGCAGCCATAGTGCCGCATGCGAAATCAACGCGCAACCCGAATAACAGCGGCCGCCGCCGCGCGGTTTCGGCAAACCTGGCTCACGCGTGCGTGATCGGCTTAGCCAAGCCATGTCGTAAAGATGGACCCCGACCGACGGGCCGCAAGGTTATTGGCTGCGCGTTTTCGTAGTGTTCCATGGACGTGACTTGTTGCAATTCATTGGCAAAAATCGGTATTCTGGCGCAAATGCCACAAGATGGGTTTAGCGTGGCAATCCTATTGATAATCCCAATAGGCTTCCCCTCCAGCAATGGGGAAACCCCGTTCAGGATATATTTCTTAAGGGAGTCGCAGCAGTGCGGCGGGATGAGTTCTTCGAGGTGCTCGTTAATCATCCCGCCCTCCTTTGGCTGGACAACTAATTGCCCTCACCGTCACAACGATGCCCGCTGTTGGTGGTTGCATTGCCGTTACCATCGTATGTCGTGCCGTCACTGCACGAGGCATGAGCTGGGTTGGATATCAAGGGTAGGTTAAAGCCAAGGACGGTAATGGCAAATAAGATGGATAATAGGATCTTACGCATTTTTTCTCCTTCTTAATGGCGAAGCCCCAGTGCATTGGGGTTTTACCATTGAATTTTATTTTGCGGATGCAGTCAAGTTCTCCCGCAGCGCACTAAATATTGCAATTCAATCAAATCTGTTGCGGGATAATTATTCACAAATCGCAATGCACTACGCCTCCAGAGCAATCCGGTAAAATCCGATCGCTTTACTTAAGAAAAGCCGCAAAGCGAGCCTGGCACAGTCGCTCTACAAGGGCGCCGGAGGCGAGAAAAATGAAAGACTGGACGAAAAAACCGGCGATCGCTTTGTCGCTGCTGGCTTCGTCGCTCGTGGGATTGGGCGCCGTGGCGTCCGCTAGCGCCGCGCCCGGCCCCGCTGGAGTATCTTATGCCCCAGTGGGCGGCCCAGTCAGCGTGCCCTATGGCTGGGCGGATTTCTGCCGCCGTTACGCCGGAGAGTGTGACGGCGGCCCGCTCACGCCGCTCGACGTCAATTTGACCCCGCAGGCAATGAAGGAAATCGAACGGGTCAACAAATGGGTCAATGCCCATGTCAAACCGGTGTCGGACATCGAACATTGGGGCGTCATCGACCAATGGGACTACCCGGCCGACGGAAAGGGCGATTGCGAGGACTACGCGCTCTTCAAGCGCAAGATCCTCATCGGCGAAGGCTTCCCGCGTCAAGCCCTGCTGATGACGGTGGTCAAGGACGCACACGATGAGGGCCATGCGATCCTGACCGTCAAGACCAATGCCGGCGAGTTCGTCCTCGATAACTTGAATGACGAAGTAAAGCCCTGGGACCGTACCGGCTATCGTTTCGTCAAGCGCCAGTCGCAAATCGACCAAAACGTCTGGCTGCAAATCGGCGTTCCGACGGCCGCGCCAGATTATGTTTCGCAATAGAGATCTTGGCCGCGCCTTTGCCCGACCGCCCGAGGCAAAACTCGCGGTTCTCCGTCACGCCTGTCCCGCCCGGTCGCGGCTGAGCCCCTTGGATTTGAGCTCCGCCTCGTAGACTGCCCATTTTTCATCATGGCGCGAGCCGAGCTCATGGAGATAGTCCCAGGTGAAGATGCCGGTCGAGTGCAAATCGTCGAAAATCAGCCGCACCGCATAGGTGCCGACCGGCTCGATCCCGGTCACGCTGCAATGCCGCTTGCCGCCGATGGTAAGACGTTCTTCCCGGCGGTGGCCCTGGACTTCCGCGCTGGGGCTCATGACCCGCAGATATTCGGCGGAAAGGTCGTAAGCGTCGCCGCTCTCGAACCCGACACTAAGGATACGGCCGTTCTCCCTCAGCCGTAACTCGCGCGGCCATTGATCCCGATTGCCGCGCATCGCCTTACCTCCATCCCGCCCTGCCCTACCGTGCCCTTGGGCTTACGGATTTTGCTGCCGCGCTTTTCCGGCGGCTCATTATGTATCATTTTGATGTATCATTTTGGCGTGGAATTCCCGCCCCCGGATAGGTAAGGGTATGCCCATGACCGTCGTCAGCCAAATTCCAAAGGGTGGTTTTGAACCAGCGCCTGTCCCGCCCGTCACGGCTCCGCTCGCCGATCCGTTCGGCCGCGCGATCTCCTACCTCCGGGTGTCGGTGACCGATCGCTGCGACATGCGCTGCGTCTATTGCATGTCGGAAGACATGAATTTCCTGCCCAAGCGCGATTTGCTCACCTTGGAAGAGCTGGACCGTTTGTGCACGGCTTTCGTCAGCCGCGGCGTCCGCAAGCTCAGAATAACCGGCGGGGAACCCTTGGTGCGCCGGAATATCCTCCGCTTGTTTCACGCGCTCGGCCGCCACATCGAGTCCGGCGCGCTTTCCGAATTGACCCTCACAACCAACGGCTCGCAGCTCGCGCGTCACGCGAAGGAACTCGCGGAAGCGGGCGTGCGCCGCCTCAACGTGTCGCTCGATACGCTCGACCCGGCGAAATACAAGGCGATCACCCGCTGGGGCGATCACGCCCAAACCATGGCCGGGATCGACGCGGCGCAAGCGGCGGGATTATCGGTAAAGATCAACATGGTGGCGCTCAAGGGCGTTAACGAGGACGAGATTGTCCCAATGCTCGAATGGGCGCACGCGCGGGGGCTTGACGTCACCTTGATCGAGGTCATGCCGCTCGGCAAGATCGACGCGCGGCGCGCGGATCAATTTTTGCCTTTAAGCCTGGTCGAGGCGCGGCTCAAGGAGCGCTTCACCTTGCGCGAGACCGGTTATCGCACCGGTGGCCCCGCCCGCTATGTGCATGTCGCGGAAACCGGGGGCCGTTTGGGCTTCATCACCCCGCTCACCCATAATTTTTGCGAAAGCTGCAATCGCGTGCGCGTGACTTGCACCGGAACGCTTTACTTGTGCCTTGGCCAGGAGGATGCGGCCGATTTGCGCGCGCCGTTGCGCGCGTCGGCCTCTGACGAGCTTTTGCACGAGGCGCTCGACGCCGCCATCGCCCGCAAGCCGAAGGGGCATGATTTCGTTATCGATCGCGACCACGCGAAGCCAGCGGTCCGGCGTCACATGAGCGTCACCGGCGGTTGAGCGGTCCGAACCGGATATTGAAGGAAAAGCTGCGCTAAGAGCCCGTCTCGAAGGGCGAGGAGGGCACCTCGGGGTAACGCGGCGCATCCTTCGAGACGCAGGCTTCGCCTGCTCCTCAGGATGAGGGCGAGGCTTTAGCTAAGGAATTCGAGTTTGTCGTGTGGCTTTTGGGAGCCAAGCGGGATGTGACAAGATAACCAGCGGGAGGCACTTATGAGATGGCAAGATTTCGGCCGCTCGGCCAATGTCGAGGACCGCCGCGGCGGTGGCGGCCTGGCCGGGAAGGGCGGTCTTGGAGTTGGGACGGTGGTGGTTCTGGGTCTCCTCGGTTGGGCACTTGGCATCGATCCGCGGCTTCTGATCGGCGGCGCTGAAATGGTGAACAACATGCGCCAAGGCGCTCCAACCAGCGCGACGCAGACGGGGACGCCCTCCGACGACATGGGCCAATTCGTCGCCGCAGTTCTCGCCGCGAATGAAACCGTCTGGTCGGAAGTCCTGCCACGGGAGAAAGGGATTCCCTACGCCAAGCCAAAACTCGTTCTCTATAGCGGGCGGACCGCCTCGGGCTGTGGGGGCGCCCAGTCGGCCATGGGGCCTTTCTATTGCCCGAGGGATCAAAAAGTTTATCTCGATACGGCCTTCTTCCAGGACATGAAACGGCGCCTCGGCGGCGGCGGCGACTTTGCCTACACTTATGTAATCGCGCACGAGATAGGGCATCACGTGCAGAACCTGCTTGGCATTTTGCCGAAAGTTCAGGCGGCGCAGCTAAACGCCGCGAGCAAGGGCGAGGCGAATAATTTGTCGGTGCGAGTCGAGCTCATGGCCGATTGCCTCGCAGGCGTATGGGCCGCCAATGCCGAACGCAAATACCAATTCCTGGAGGCAGGCGACCTCGAAACGGCGGTCGCGACCGCGCAGGCGATCGGCGACGATCGTTTGCAGAAAATGGCACAAGGCACTGCCGTGCCCGATTCCTTCACCCATGGCTCGGCGGCGCAGCGCGTGCAGTGGTTGACCACCGGCCTCAAATCGGGCGAAGTCGATTCGTGCAACACCTTTGCGCGCTAGGCCCGCATTAGGCTAAAGACTCCGGGCAGGTCGTGGGTCACTCTCGGCCGACGGACACATTCTTAGCGCTGAACTGGCGAATCATAAAATGGCCGTCACAATGCGGTTCGTCTTGCAACCAAAGCGAACCGGTTGCCATTAAGAGCGTATGAGTGCTCCATCAAATTGGCCCCGCAACCGGCTTTTACTCGCCCTGCCACCCTCCGATCTCAAGCAGCTTATGCCGGAGCTCGAACACATTGCGTGCCAACGCGAGCAGATCCTAATGGACGCTGATAGTTCGCTCGACCATGTCTTCTTCCCCGACAGCGGTGTCGTCTCGGTGGTGGCGGTTTATGCGGACGGCCGAATCATTGAGATGGCAACAATCGGAAGGGAGGGTTGCACGGGTATACAAGCCGTCTTCGGTGCCAAGACGTCCTCCGTTAGGCTTCTCGTCCAGATCCCGGGGGTCGCAGCAAAGATGTCGCGCGCGGCGTTCACACGGGCCATGGAGTCGATGCCGTCCTTCCGAAGTCTCATGTATGCTTACGTTCAAGCCTTTCTCCAGCAGGTCCTGGTGTCGGTAGCGTGCAACGGTACGCACAGCCTCAAGGAGCGGCTAGCGCGTTGGCTGCTGATGATGCGTGACCGCTGCGACGATGACACACTGCAGATCACTCAGAACCTGCTCGCCGAAATGCTGGGTGTCCAGAGGCCAACCATCACGAATGCCGCCCGGGAGTTGGAACGCGCCGGTTTGATTACGCACGGCCGGCGGCAAGTCACAATCCTTGACCGGCAGGGCCTCGTGCAGGCATCTTGTGAATGTTATCAGATGGTCCGAGCACACGTCGCTTTTCACCTTCCCAAAACATACGCGTAAAATGCGAGGATCGGTAATGTACATTACCGACAATACCCCCTCAATGAGCTAACAATCAAGATTGGCGGGAGGCTGACGTAAGCTCTCTAGCAAGATCGTATTCTTGCTGTCGAGGAGGAGCCCTGTCATCAGAAGGTGTACAGGAGCCACTGCCATGCTCGATTTCAACCCGCTGGATCTCATGGAGACGATCCGCGAAGGCGTCCTCGTGCTAGATCCCGATTTGACCATCCGCTTTGCGAACCGCTCCTTCTGCCACATGTTCGCAGTCGCGCCAGAGCATACAGTCGGGCGGAAGCTCTATAAGATCGGCAACGGACAGTGGGACATTCCCGAGCTCCGCGCCTCGCTCGATGCCATCATTTCTGACCGAAAAACCATCGAGGCCTTTGAAGTCGAGCGTGTCTTCCCGTCAGTCGGCCAGCGCATAATGGTGCTCAATGCGCGCAAGGTTTACCGGCCTGGCAACAAGATAAAACAGATCCTATTGGCGATCGAAGACATCACCGAGCGCGTGAGGCTTGAGCGTGAGCACGCGGCCGCTCACGAGCGTATCGGCATGCTGCTGCAAGAGCTGACACACCGGGTCAAGAACAGCCTGCAGCTTATCGCTTCAATCGTCATGACTGAAGCGCGGAGCGTCTCAAGCGCCGAGGGCAAAGCGGCGCTTGAGAGAGTCTCGCATCGCATCACAGCCCTCGGGCAGTTCTATTCAAAGCTAACCGAAGCCGACACCTTTGAGTCTGTCGATGCGGCGACCTATCTGGATGAGTTATGCCGCAACCTGATCGCATCGGTATATCAGGACGGTGACACGTTCATCATGCTCAAGACCGACATCGAGAGCGAGCTCCTGCCGGCCGATCGGGCAATTTCGATCGGGCTCATTGTGAACGAGCTCGTCACGAATGCCGTCAAGTATGGTTTTCCGGGCGAGGAAAAGGGCACGATCATGGTGACGCTAAAGCGGCTGCCCGGGGAACTTCGCCTGACGGTCGCCGACGATGGCCAAGGGCTCGATCCTCGACGGGCCGATTCCGGGGTCGGCGGCCGCCTTGTCGACGCCTTCGCCGAAAAGCTCGGCGGCCAGGTCGAGCGGAAAAGCGACGGCCAGGGTACTACCGTGCACCTAATCTTGCCGTCGCGTGAAGGCTCGTAGGGACCGGAGAGGGCGAGGGGTACGAGCCAGGCGCGGTCTCTGCGCTTCCGTCTGCTCCTGGCGCAACGTAGACCAATTTCAAACTGGTCCAGCACTTCCTGTCCGCGATTTGTATGTCCGCCGCTAAGATGGAAAAGCATGCAGAAAGTTCCGGAGAAAGCATCCTGAATTCCCGGTCGCTCCACCGTCAAGGCAGGTTGCCTTTTGATGACGGCGTCGTCTCTGGCATGGCGATGACTATGAGCAGCAGTCCGGCCGTGGCGACCATCGCAAGGGTCAGGAAGGCGGCATTGTAGCCGGCCATCGTGACGATATATCCGGCCACGACCTGGCTCGACGAGCCGCCGATCCCTTGAACGGTGCCGACCACGCCGCGGGCGACGCTGTAATGGCCGGTCCCGCCCATGATATCGGCGAGGACGAGGGGCAGAAGCGCTTCGAAAAGGCCGCCGCCGACGCCATCCAAAACTTGAACGGCCAGGAGCCAGGACGGATCGTCAAACCACATGCAGAGGCCGCAGCGCAACGGAACCGCAACGAAGGCGAGGAGCAGAAGCGGCTTGCGACCGAGCGCATTCGCTCGGGTGACGAGCAGCGCCATCAAGATCGTAGCGAACTGGGCGACGATAATGGCGGCGGAGGTGAGGCTGGTCTCCCGGCCAGGATTGGCCAGAGCGAGCTTTTGGACGACGAGCGGCAGCATCGGCGCGTTGGCGAAATGGAACAGCGCCGCGGCGGCCGCGAAGACGAGAAGCGGCCGATACCGGATCAGAACACGCCAGCCGGCGGGAACCGCTGCATGGTGGGAGCCGTCCATTTCGAGACCCCGGGCCTTGTCATGATCGATGGCGCGCGCGGGGATCGAGAGCGCCGCGATCGCCGTCAGCGCCGCAAATAAGGGCGCGAGATAAAACGGCGCCTCTTGCGAGTACGCTACCCCAACGACCCCGATGAAGGCTGCGATGAAGACATTTCCGGCGCGGTCGAATGCGGCGTTGCGGCCAAGACGGGCCGGCAGTGCCTCTCGTCCGCACAGGCCGAGGGTTATCGCGGCGACGGTTGGCGCGAAGACGCCACCGAGGACAGCCATGATGATGTCCGCGACAAGCACGACGGGAAGGACCGGCATCCACACGATCGCGAGACCACAGCCCGAGAGGACGAACGCCCCGGCGATGATCAGGGCCCGCTTTGCCCGTGTGCGGTCGATAAAGGCGCCGACCGCCGGATGCGCCATGATGCCGATGAGGCCACTGGTCGAGAGCACGGCGCCGATCGCGGCCTGGCTCCACTGCGCCTTTGTGAGCAGGAAGACGTTCACATAGGCGCCGAGTCCGCCACGCACATCGGCGAGGAAGAAATTGAGCCTGTCCAGAGCATTCAGGCGCATGTCAGAGACCAATCCAGATCCCTCCATCCTAGCACGCCCTGACGCTTCGAACGCAGTCCAAGTGCGGAGGAATCGAAGACGACAGGAAATCGTGGCGGCCGGTGATGCGGCTCCTACCGCCCGCGAAAGAGGCCTCGCGCGCGCAAGCGCGGCTTGATTGGAGCGGAGGGATCGTCGCCGTCGTGGGTCGGGACGCATTACGCGCTGACGGAACATCGATCGGCCCCGGACATGTCTGGTCGTGGCAAGAGACCGGTCAACTGATCCGGCGGGCGCGCGTCTGGAAAGTCGCGGCGGGACCGATGCAACGGGCGAGCTCTGCAAAGCCGCCACGCGGCGCGCGCAGCAAAAGGCCGTGCGGCGCGATCAGGCCGGCGAGCGGCGCGGCGGGGGGAAAAACCCGTTCGATGAAGCTTTCGGGCACAGAACGCAAGCGCACGGTACCCGATTTAGAGCCTGCTTCAAAAGCCATGGCACCACCGTCAGCCCTCATCCCGAGGAGGCCTGAAAGGCCGTCTCGAACGACGAGGACGCCCCGAAGCGCACTGGATTCATCCTTCGAGACGCCACTTCGTGGCTTCTCAGGATAAGGGCGAGACTTTTGAGACAAGCTCTTATCCGTGCCGTTCGCCGCCAAAAAATCCGCCGCCTCTTCGATAAAGCCCGCCTCCGGAGCCCGCCCGCAACGCAGCAGAAATACATCGGGGCCGCGCGCGGCTTCCAGGGCGAGGCGCAGCCAGTCCGCCTCGTTTTCCGCCTCGATCAGGGCGCAGCCCGCGTGATTGGCGACAACGCCAAGGCTCTTCCCCGCCGGTCCCGCGATCCTGACGTCGCCGATGAGTCCTTCGACCTTGGCCGTCACAAGAGATGCCAGCGTTCGGGCCAAGACCTCGGCCAATTCGCGGCCAGGCGGGATCGCGGGCTTATCCTCGCAAAAGACGATGGTGGACAACATCGCGGGGTTTCTTAAATTTCGATACCCGATTCCGGCTGTTGCCGGTCATCCCGCGTGCGGCTCGACCCACACCGCGGTGCCATAAGCGAGGACTTCGGTAATTCCGTCCATGATCTCATTGGCGTCATAGCGCATCCCAACGACCGCGTTGGCGCCTGCTTGGGTGGCATGCGCGCACATGTGATCGAAGGCTTCCTGCCGCGAGGTTTCCGCAAGTTCCAGATAGGCGCCGATCTGGCCGCCGAAAATAGACTGAATGCCGCCGACGAAATTGCCGACAACGCTGCGCGAGCGAACGGTGATGCCGCGCACGATGCCGAGATGCCGGACGATCTTGAAACCTGTTACATCGTTTGTCGTCGAGACCATCATGGGTAAAGCTCAGTTGGACATCCCCGCGCCGCCCGCGAAAAGAGCACGGATCGCGCTTTTGTCAAGCGCTCGGGGGCAAGGAGAAAAATCGCGCGGTTTCCAGATCGTTCGCGCTTGACGGCGGCTGCCGCGACGCTCAGTCTTGTCCGATGAGCCATCCCCGCGACCAATTCGAAATAACCAGCGATATTTTGCTCCGCGCCTATTCCATCGGCCTATTTCCGATGGCGGAGAGCGCCCTCGATCAAAATCTTTTCTGGGTTGATCCGGAAATTCGCGGCATTATCCCGCTCGATGGCCTGATCGTCTCGAAGAGTCTCGCCAAGACAATCCGCTCCGATCGTTTCGAGATCAAAGTCGATTGCGATTTCGATGCCATGATCGATGGATGCGCCGCCTCCTATGGAGGACGCGAAAAGACATGGATCAATGGCCGGATTAGACTGCTCTATCGCCAGCTCTTCGATGCCGGCAGGGTCCACACCGTGGAGAGCTGGGCGGATGGCGCGCTTGTTGGCGGGCTCTACGGCGTCCACCTCGGCG
>DATBYR010000354.1:0-6769 GCA_036513565.1 Methylocella sp.
CTGGTCGTTCAGCGCCACGGCGCGGCGGCCGATCAAATGGGTGAAGACCTTGCGCTCCTGCCGGCTGGGCAAATAAGGGCACGCCGAAGGCGAGGTCAGATAAAACTGCGGTGCGTCGCGCGGTTCTCGCGTCAATCTCGCCGGCCTTCTTTTTGGTTTTCAGAAGCTGGCCTTCCGAAAACATCGGCTGAATATTTTAACCCTCACATAAACCGCCGGGTGACGATGACGCCGGCAAGCATATCGTGCAGACATCTTTTGTTGGCGCTCACGAGCGAGACGAGAAATACCGGCGGGAACATCGTGCTCACATAAAAGAGCACCGCCTGCACCGCGGCGTTGAGGAAAGGCACCCTCGTGCCACTGGTCAGACGCATTTCGAGGTCCATCGCCCGCATGCCCGGCGTCGCCATCCGATAGCCCGAAATCGTGAGCCCATTGTAAAAAAAAGCCACGAATGGAAATAGCGGCGGCAGGATGAACAGCGAAAGCCCGAAGGTCACAACGGCAAGCGCGAGCCACAGCGAAAAGGAAAGTATGGCGACGAAAATAAGATCGAAAAAAAATGCCACGATCCGCCGCGTGCGAACGCCCGCGAGCGCTCCCGCCGGAAGCTGGGCCGGGGTGACTACCGGAAAAGCCGGCCTGTCGAAACCGCTTCTGTCGCTCATCCTTCGCACTCCTCCCGCATTGTTGCCAGACCGGCGGGGCCCGGCGTCGCCTCACAAGTCACCCGCCGATGCGCCGCGGATGACGATGTGGCCCTGACAACAGGGTCAAACAAGGCCGCCGGCTACGGACGTAAACGCGGCGGCCCGATCCCAACGTCACGTCATGTTACGCGCAAACGCGGGAAAGTGAAGGAGAGGTAGCGGCCTGAACGCGATTTTTTTGGGCGTCTCCTGGCTGCGGAATTTTTGCTGCAAAGCTTGGCGCGGCGGCGGATTTCGCCTCGTCGACATAAAAACGTAAAGATGGCGACCCTTGCGATTTCAAAGTGCGTTAAGTTCGCGGCTGCCCTCATCTCCACCGCAGCCTGCGACCATTTCGATGCGCCAAGCGCTCCATTCCCTGCACATTCAAACCGGCGGCAAAGGTCTTGTCGAGATCGGCGCCGGGGTGTCGCGTTGGGTTCGCGAACAAAAAATCTCGACCGGCCTCTTGACGATTTTCTGCCGCCACACCTCGGCCTCGCTGCTCATTCAGGAGAACGCCGACCCCAATGTCCAAACGGATCTGGAAAGTTTTTTCGAGGAAATCGCGCCCGAAGACAGCAAGCGCTATATCCACAAAACCGAAGGTTTGGACGATATGCCCGCGCATATCAGAACCGCGCTATCGCAAACGCAGCTTGCCATTCCGGTCGTCTCGGGGCGGATGGTCCTTGGGACCTGGCAGGGTATCTATCTGTTCGAGCATCGCCGCGCGCCGCACCGGCGCGAGATCGTGCTCCATTTGTTAGGTGAATAGACGCCGGCGTTGCCGCGACAAAAAGCTGCCTTATTTTGTCCGGCGAATGAACGAGGCCCCTCTATTCATCGCGATCTAGGATCGGAAATGCCGGAATTGTTCGCCCCGCTGGCCGTCTCGTTGATGATTTTTTTCTGCACCTTCGCGGCGGCGGTTTCCGGCATGGTCCTTCGCAAAAAGCTCCCCGTCGATCATTTGAGCGAAGACTCCAAGGATGTCATTAAGCTCGTCATGGGGCTGATCGCTACCATGGCCGCCTTGGTCCTTGGCCTGCTCATTGCCTCGGCGAACAGTTCCTACGAGACGCAAAGCGGTGAATTGCAGCAGGTTTCCGCGACCATCGTCGAGCTCGACGGCATTCTGGCGCAATATGGGCCGGAGGCTAGCGAACCGCGTCATAGGCTTCGTGCTGCCGTTTCAGCGGCGGTTGACAAAATCTGGTCGAAGGACGGAATCCGGCTGGGACAGCTAGCGCCGGCGGCCGTCCATGCCGAGGCTGCCGGCTTCTATGACAGCATACAAAACTCTCGCCTAATTCGGAAGCGCGGCACTTCATCCAAAAGAGGGCGCTCGAAATAAGCGGAGCCATCCGCCAGACCCGCGCGCTCATGATCGAACAGATCAACAGTTCGATCCCTTGGCCATTTCTGGCCGTTCTTGTCTTTTGGATTTCGATGCTGTTCGTGGGATTTGGCCTTTTCGCGCGACAGTGATCGTTGCTCTTTTGATCGGCGCGCTTTCGGTCTCGAGCGCGATTTTTTTGATATTGGAATTGAATCACCCTTACGTAGGCTTGATGCGCATCTCCGGCGCGCCGCTGCTCAATGCCCTGGCCCAGATCGGCCAATAAGCGCGCGCGGGGCACGCGAGCTCGGATTCAGGCGGGCTGCGGTGTCACGGGTGGGTGTATCCCAGCTATGGCGAAATGTTCCTCGACCGGTCACCGCTAAGATCCATGGACGACAGCCTCGAAGTCGATCGGGCCATTCATCCTCAATTTTATGAAGCAATAGCGGAAATAATTCACAATCTCTATGCTAAAAGCCCGCGCAAGGCATCGGTGAAATGAAAGTATCTCACATCTTGCTAGGTCAGCGCGACGATCATGTCGAACTTCCGGCGAATGCTCTCGGCACGGTCTTCGAGCCGGTTGCCGCCGAATTGCGGTTGGTCGACGTCGCGGATTACATCGCCTATATCCGCGACCAAAAGTTTGCCAATATTCAGGATATCGTAAATTCATCGGTGGAATTGTTTTTTAAACCCGGAACATTGTCATTCGGTTGGGCCGCGGAATTCGAACTGGATTGGAATAGTTTGCCAGTAATTACTCTCGACATGGAGTTTCGACACCGCTCGGTGTGGCTCGTCTTCAAACTCATCTTGCGCGCGCTGCAAACGAATGTGACGGTTGAGTATCTTTCGCTGGGCAAAACTTCTGGCGACCCAAGACAAGATATGGCCGCGCTGATCGAAACGATAGCCGACGCGCGGCTGAGTCCGCAAGGTCATTAAGGCATTCCGATCTTGCCTCAATCGGCTGCGAGAATGACATGGGAGGTCTTGAAGATTGCTAGGACTTGCGCGCCTGTCGTGGCCCCGGCCTCGTCGGCGCCCTCGCGGGTGACAACCGCGCTGATGGTCTTGCCGCAGCCAGTATCGATGGTGACCTCGCTATCGGCGCCGAGAGGCATGGCGCCGCGCCTATCTCTCCAGCCAAGTTGCGCGCCATTCGGTCCTCCCAAAATCCGCCCGATGCCCGGAATTCATCCGCGACTCCAATATAATTCGCGTTTCCCCCGTTATCGTTCCGCATTCTTGCATGGCCCTGTCGCGCGAGCCGGAACAAACCAACTGTCGCGGCGTGGCCAAATGGACAGAAGGCTTGGAACGCCATAAGGCACGGGGAGGGCCGCGGAGACGGACATTGGTCGCAATCTCAAACTTGGCTCTTAGCTTTTTAACCGGCAAAATCCGGGAAACGCGGAAGAGGTCCGCGCCCCGGTAAAACCCATGACGTCAGCTGCCCGGCGACGCGTCCCGCGAGTTTGTTCCCCGTGACCACGCTTTTCTTGAGCCACTCATCGTATTTCGATCACGATACCGGGCCCGGTCATCCAGAACGTCCAGACCGTATCCGCGCGATAACCGAGGCCCTCGAACACGAGCGCTTCGCGGCGCTGATCCGGGCGGATGCGCCAGGAGTCGATCGCCCGGCGATCTTCCGTGTTCACCCCGCGCACTATGTCGATGCGATCGAGGCCGCGGCGCCCGCTCAGGGAACTGTCCACCTCGATCCAGACACCGTGATGAGCGCGCAAAGTTTTGCCGCGATCGGCCATTGCGTCGGCGCCGCCACGGCGGCTGTCGATGAGGTTATGCGCGGCAGCGTCAAAAATGCCTTTGTCGCGTTGCGTCCTCCGGGCCATCATGCCGGGATCGCCTCGCCGATGGGGTTTTGCTTCTTCAACAATGCGGCGATTGCGGCCCGCCACGCGCAAGCCGCGCATGGTGCCGAACGGGTGGCGATCCTCGATTTCGACGTGCATCACGGCAATGGAACCCAAGAAATTTTCTGGTCCGACCCGTCGGTTCTCTATGCCTCGACGCATCAAATGCCGCTCTTTCCCGGCACTGGCGCGCGCGAAGAGCGTGGCGAGCATGATAACATCGTCAACGCGCCGCTCACCGCGGGCGACGATGGCGCGGTGTTCCGGGAGGCGATGGAAACAAGACTCTTGCCTCGCGTAAAAACGTTTCGCCCGGATTTGATCGTCATCTCGGCCGGCTTCGACGCGCATCGTCTCGATCCGCTCGGCGGTCTCAATCTTGTCGAGGAGGATTTTGCCTGGGCGACCGCACGGGTGATGGTGATCGCGGAGAGATACGCGAAGGGACGCATCGTTTCGGTTCTCGAAGGCGGCTACCACCTCGAAGGCCTCGCCCGCTCCGCCGCCGCGCATGTCAAGACACTGATGGGCGCGTGAAAGAGAATGTGACCGGAACGATTGGCGGTCTATGCAAACGCACTTTTGCACGGCGCGGAGCAAGGTGCGAAGCTGGGATTTGGATCAAGTAGAATGTTGCGATAAGGTTTAGGGCGCCACCTTGGCGTCACTCATGAAGCGCCAAAGTTTGGAGATCAGTGCAATGCGCCGGGGCTGGAAGGCATGGGTTCTCGCGATCGTCACGGCCTTTGCATGTGCATCTGCCGCGGCCGCGAAGGCGCCCACGCCGTCCAAACGGGCTGTCTATCATAGGCACGTTAGCGGCACCCTTCACCGCAGCTATATCCGCAGCATCGGGTATGACAGCACGCTCTACGGGCTTCGCGCGCATCGCGTTTCGAGAGGGCGGACGGGGCGCTTTGTTGCCCTCGTCGGCGATCCCGATAGTGGGCTCGGCTTTTATCCGCTGCCAATCCGCAATCGCATTGGCGCTTGGCGCTATCGCGTGCGCCACCAGCGCCCGCCGTGGCAAAACCCCGTCCTCTTCGCGATCGCCGCCGACGCCGCGCGCTACAATTATTGGGTTCCGGCGAATCAGGGCTATCGCTATGGCGTCTTCAACCCGGTCGATGGAGTAGGAACGCCGTTCTTCGGCGGTTATTACGGACATGCTGATGATGACGAAGAACCTCCGTTTCCGTTCGGCCGGCCTTATCCCTACTGAGCTGATTGTCCGGCGGCTGCGGGCTTCGCCTTGGCGTGCGATCGCCTTTGCCCACTCCTTGTCACTCCACCAATCAAGCCGCTTCATTCAAGGCTTCGTCGAATCGGAAGCCTTGAATCATCGCAAAAACCGCCAATCTTTAGGCAGTGCCTCAGTCTGAAATTCTGCGTTGCGCCATGAAGAGACATAGCGCCCATTTTGCGGCAAGGTCTGCTTTTCTTGGCGAACCGGAGCGATTCGTAATGATCATGGTCATTTTCGGGGCGGGGGCATCCTATGATTCGGTCCCGTCCCGCTCTCCCAAGAGTGCGATGTACGGGCGCCAGTTTTTACCCAATCGCCCGCCGCTCGCTAGTGAGCTGTTTCTTGATTTGGGCTTTTTCACTGATTCGTTAGGACGGTTCCCTCAGTGCAAGCCGATTGTCCCGTATTTGCGGTCGATTGCTCCTGGAGAGACTTTTGAGCACGTAATGGAGACTCTGCAGGCCGAAGGGGAAACGGACCCGGAGCGCCAGCGCCAGATGGCAGCAATCCGTTTCTACCTACATTACGGTATCTGGGAGTGCGAACGTCTGTGGGAGGATTCTACGGCACTCGGAATAACGAACTATGTAACTCTTCTCGACCAATTGCGGCGCTCTCGGCGCGAAAAAAATGAGCCGGTACTCCTGGTGACGTTCAACTACGACCGAATGATTGAGAGCGCCCTATCGTCGGTCAAAATATCGATCAGTGAACTATCTCACTACATTCAGCACGATACCTTCAGGCTCTTTAAGCTCCATGGATCAGTTCAGTGGGCGCGTGAAGTGGAAAGCCCGGTCATCAATATCGGCGGCCTGAACGTACATGAGGTCGCAACCGAGCTAATTGACACAGCACCAAATCTCAAAATAACTGACCGTTTCCGACTCGTGAATAATCACACTATAGGAAAGATCGACAATATTCCGCTGTTTCCTGCTATCGCGATACCAGTCGAGACGAAGCGAGGCTTCGAGTGTCCGAGCGATCATCTAGATTGCCTACGTACACACCTTGGGAAGATCACTAAGGTTCTTATTGTGGGCTGGCGGGCCACAGAGAGGCATTTTCTTGAGCTTCTCAAGGAGCACCTGACCGCAGAGATTCATGTACAAGCGGTGATGGGTGAAAAGCTGGATGCCGAAGAGGTCTTGCAGCGTATCAAAGGTGCAGGAATACCCCTTGTTGGTGAGGCAGCTGTAGATGGCTTCACCGAGTATGGTGTCCGCCGTGAAGCCGAGCGGTTCTTCAGTGCGTAGCGCAAAGAGTTCAACGGCTAACCCGACCGAACAACGGCGGCGCTGTGGCCGTCCTTTTTGCGGCGTCCCGTATGTCTCCTTTTTGGCCGAGTTCCCGGCTGTCGATGGGCATTAAATCGGACCGGAAATCGGACCGGCTGAACGTCTGCTTCGGGTAATGAGCTAAAGATTCAAACTGAGGCACTACCAACCCCTATTGACCACGCCCTCTACTCCAGCCCCTCGCTGGATGAAATCTCGATCCCAAAGCCGGAGAGGCCGACATAGGTCATCGGCCGTGGCGTGCGCAGGCGGATCGAGGAGATCCCGAGATCGCGCAGGATCTGGGCGCCGAGACCGATTTC
>DATBYR010000355.1:0-2883 GCA_036513565.1 Methylocella sp.
AACGACTACCATGTGCCGAGCCAGACTCTTTCGTCGAATTATTTCAGCGAGACGACCTCGACGGTCTATCTCAACGGCCAAGGCGATCGCGGCTATTTCGATCTGCGCGGCTATTCTTTCGAGGGCCTGTCGAGCCACGACTTTCAGCCGCAGCAGCCAATCGCGCATCCCGTGTGGGACTACAACAAGACCTTCGACATCGACCCCGCCAAGTCTTTTGGCATCGGCGGCCAGGCCGAGCTCGATTTCAATCTGACCAGTCTGTCGGCGAGTTCGGCGAGCTTCCAAGCGGTCGGGCCGCGGGTGTTGGACAATGCCTTTGGTCTTTATGACATCTGCACTAGCACCATAACTCCCACTAACCCCAAAGGCCTTTATGTTCCGGGCCGGGCCACCGGCGATTGCCTCCTGCGCGGCCTCGGCGGCGATTACACGCGCGTCACGGCCGAGGCGTCCTGGCAGCGCAAATATATCGATCCGATCGGCGCGGTCTTCACGCCTTTTGCCTTCGCGCGGCTTAACGGTGAATGGCTCGATATCAACACCACGAATTCCTACACGTTCGCGTCGGCCTTTGGCAGCTCGACTTACTTCAACGCTTCGCAGTCGAATTTTCTCGGCAACAGAGACGCAAGCTTCTTCGGCGAGTTCATTCCGGGAATAGGGATTGAATATCGCTATCCCTTCCTTGCCAAGACAAGTTTCGCCTCGATGGTCTTCGAACCGATCGTACAAATCGTCGCGCGTCCAAACCGGGAAATTGGGTCGAATTCGCTTGTCAATCTCGATGCCCAAAGCCTCGTTTTTGACGATTCCACGCTGTTCGACTGGAGCAAATATTCGGGCTATGACCGGTTCGAAACCGGCACCAGGTTGAATTACGGCGCCCAGTTCACCATGAATTTCAACAACGGCGGCTATGCCAACCTAATCGGCGGACAGTCCTATCAGCTAGCGGGCACCAACTCCTACGCGACACCAGATGCCGCCAATGTTGGATTAAGTTCGGGACTGGACACAAGGCGCTCCGACTATGTCGGCGCATTTATGATCGCGCCCAACTCGATTTTTTCCTTTATCGCCAAGGCGCGGTTCGATGTCAGCTCATTGGCGGCAAGGCGCGTCGATCTCATCACAAACTATAATTTCGGTGCGCTGACCGGCTCCATTCAATTCGCCGATTATGAGGCGCAACCTGTCATCGGCTATGACGTTCGCCGTGAAGGCCTTAGCCTCTCCTCGCGCTACAAGATCAGCGACAATTATTTCGCGCAGGGCAATATTACCTTCGATATGAGCCGCCAATTTTATCCCGCCAGCTTGATTGGCTTCACAAATCCTGGCCCCTTCGCGGTCGCGGCCTTTGGGCTGGGGGCCGGCTATCAGGACGAGTGCACGACCTTCTCGGTCAATTACAGCTCGATTTATCAAGACTACGGGAGCGGTTCCTTGACCCGCAACCAAACCGTGCTGCTGCAACTGCAACTGCGCACCCTGGGAGAGGCCAAGGTAAGCCAGACCTTCCTCAACACGACGGCGCTCGACGGTGTGAAATATTGATTTTTCATGTCTTGTTTGGTCGCCCGGGATCAGGCCCGGCTGGAGAGGGCCTACTTAAGCCCGTAAAGAAAGAGAACTGGATCATGGAAACAGGAAACGATGCGCGGTGGCGTTGTGGCGCGCGCGTCGCTTATGTCTGCTTAAGTCTTTGCGTTGCCGTTGCCGCGATCGCCCCTTTCATGGCGCTCGTCGGCGTCCCCGCCTTCGCCCAGGAGATCGTCGCCAGCATCAACGGCGATCCGATCACGAACATCGATATCGACGAGCGGATGAAGATGCTACGCGTTTTGCGCAAACCGGCGACGCGCGACGCCGCGATCGAAAGCCTCTTTACGGATCGACTTGAATTCCATGAGGCTGACAAATTTGGCGTCGACCCGAAAGACAGCGACATTTCACAACAAATTGTCAAGGTCGCGCAGGACATGAAACTTGCCCCGGAGGCGTTGGTCGAGGCACTTCAGCACGCCGGGGTGACGCCAGACCACTTCAAAGCTCATTTCCGCGCCGACCTTGCTTTTAATGTCCTGGTGCAAGCCTTGAACAAGGGCGTCGAGGCGAGCGAGGAACAGGTTCGCGCCGAACTCGCCAAGCAGGGCGGCAAGGCGGCCTCGGGAACCGAATATACGGTGCGTCAAATTATTTTCGCGATCCCCCGCTCCGCGACGGTCGCGGCCTTGACGGAACGCGCCCGCGAGGTCGAGCAATTGCGCGCGCGGTTCACCGACTGCGACAGCGGCCTTCCCCTTGTCCGCGCTATGAACGATGTGACGGTTCGCGATCCCCTGACCAAGACCTCGGTCGAAATCAGCGAAGGTCTCCGCCAATTGCTCGAGAAAACTCCGGCGGGCCATCTCACGGCGCTGCAACGCTCAAGCGAGGGACTCGAAATGATCGCGGTATGCGCCAAGGGCACGGCCAAGGACGATAGTGCGGCGCGGGCCGCGATCTCGCAAAAGATTCTAGCGGCGCATATCGCGGCCGACGGCGAACGGCGCCTCAAGGAATTGCGCGCCAGAGCCGTGATCGTGCAACGCTGACGGCGAGGTCGTGATGGCACGAACTCTGCCGGCAAACATTCCTCCCTTGGGTTTGACGCAGGGCGATCCTTCGGGGATCGGTCCCGAACTCACGTTGAAAGCCTGGCTCAGGACGCATGATAAGCCAGACGCGCCGCCTTTCCTGGCGGTTGCCAACCCCGATCGCCTCGCGGCAATCGCGCGGGACTTGGATCTCAAGATTCCCATCAAGATCGTCGCAGGCGCCGAAGCCGCGCCGGTGTTTCGCCACGCCTTGCCGGTTTACGCCTTGAACCATTGCGTT
>DATBYR010000356.1:0-8981 GCA_036513565.1 Methylocella sp.
CTCCATGTTGCTCGGTTCGGTCCTGCCGCAGATGCGCGGCGAAACCGAAGCGCTTGCCTCGGACCTTTCGGATCTCGTGCAGTTGCGGCAATCGATCGCGGCCGAGCGCGAGACGCTTGCGAATGGCGTGGCGAAGCTTCGTGCCGAGCGTCAGCGTCTCGCCGCGCTGGTCGAGGCGCGCCAATCGGCGCTGTCCGCCGCCGAACAGGCTCTTGGAGCCGAGCGCGAACGCGCGCTCGATCTCGCTAAGCAAGCGGCGAGCCTTAAGGAGCTGATCGCCACAATGGAAACCGAGGTCGCCGCCGCCGCGCGGGGTGCCGAGGCGGCGAGGAAGGCCGATGAGATCCGAAGGCGCGCCGCGCAAGCAGGAGCGCCAAGCGCTGGTATGAAAAGCGCCTTGGCGCCTTTCAAGGATCCGGCAAGGCTTGCGCCAGCGGCCGCCTTTATCGAGACAAAAGGTCTTTTGCCGGTCCCCGTGAACGGCACGCTTCAGCGCGGCTTTGGTAGCCAGGATGGGTTTGGCGGCACCGGGAAAGGAATGCTGATCGCGACCCGGATCGAAGCGATCGTCGCCTCTCCCTGCGACGGTTGGGTGTCATTCGCCGGTCCGTACCGAAGCTATGGACAACTTTTAATCGTTAACGCTGGCCAGGGCTATTATATTATTCTTGCCGGGATGGATAAGATCAACGTAAACGTAGGGCAGTTCATTCTGGTTGGGGAGCCCGTCGCCGTCATGGGCGATGGGTCCGTCAAGACGGCCGCGGCCATCGCCATCGGCGCGGTCCAGCCCATCCTCTATATCGAATTTCGTAAGGACGGGGTGGCGATCGATCCGGGCCCATGGTGGGCGAAGCCGGAGTTGCAAAAGGTTCGCGGATGATGCGCAAAGTCTTATCTCTCCTGCTCGGCGCCGTTCTGGGCGCGGGGCTCGGCACGCTTGCGACAAGGACGTTGGTTTTTCCGGCCGGAACAGCGCGCGCGGCCGCCTCGGACACCTACCGTAATCTCAACCTCTTCGGCGACGTCTTCGAGAAGATTCGCTCCGATTATGTCGAGAAGCCGGACGAACAAAAGCTCGTCGAGGCGGCGATCAACGGCATGCTCGGTTCGCTCGACCCGCATTCAAGCTACATGGACGCCAAAAGCTTCCGCGACATGCAGGTTCAGACGCGCGGCGAATTCGGCGGCCTTGGCATCGAGGTGACGCAGGAGGACGGGCTTATCAAGGTCGTGACGCCGATCGACGACACTCCAGCCTCGCGCGCGGGAATCATGTCCGGCGACATCATCAGCGCCATCGACGGCGAGAATGTTCAGGGCTTGAGCCTCAACCAGGCGGTCGACAAGATGCGCGGCGCGCCGGATACCTCGGTGACGCTCAAGATATTGCGCGGATCCAACAAGGACCCGCAGGATATCAAGGTTACCCGCGCCGTGATCCAGATCAAATCGGTTCGCGAGCGTCAGGAAGGCGGCGATATCGGCTACATTCGAATCACCCAATTCAACGAACAGACGTTTGAGGGTGTTCGCGCGGCAATCCAAAAATTCCAAAACGACATCCCGGCCGCCAAGTTCAAAGGCTATGTTCTCGACCTGCGCAACAATCCCGGCGGTTTGCTCGACCAGTCGATCGCCATCGTCAATTGCTTCCTGGACCGCGGTGAAATCGTTTCGACCCGGGGCCGGAATGCCGATGAAACGATGCGCTACAATGCGCGTCCGGGCGACTTGTCCAAGGGCAAGCCGGTGGTCGTCCTGATTAATGGCGGTTCGGCGTCGGCTTCGGAAATCGTCGCCGGCGCATTGCAGGATCATAAGCGCGCGACCATTCTCGGCACCCGCTCATTCGGCAAGGGGTCGGTGCAGACGATCATCCCGCTCGGCCAGAATAACGGCGCCGTGCGGCTTACCACGGCCCGCTATTACACTCCAGCCGGCCGCTCGATCCAGGCAAAGGGGATCGACCCTGACGTGACCGTGTTGCAGGACGTGCCCGACGACCTCAAGGGCAAGGATGACACAAAGGGCGAAGCTTCGCTGCGCGGCCATCTGAAGAATGGCGAGGACGAAAAGGGTGGTTCCCAAGCGTATATCCCGACCGATGCCAAAAACGACAAGCAATTGATCGCCGCCGAAGACATTTTGCGCGGCGTCAGCAAGGCGATGAACAATCTCACTGCGGCGCCCGCGAGCGAACCCGCGAAAGTTCCGAATTGAGAGGCGCCCGCAGGCCAAAGAAAATTGTAAAACGGCCAGGGCCGAAACCGGCGGTCATTCGGGATGAGTGCTGGCAGCGAAGCGACGGCCCCGCGCAAGCATGATCCACGAAAGTGGGGGCGGCTGTTGCGTTTCGGCCATGTGAACACGAAGACGCTGGACCATGAACCGGTCGATCGCGGCCGGATCAGGGTCGAACACCGCGGCTTCGGCCCGCTAGGCCTGGAACGGCGGCGGGCGGAGCGCCGTGGCTGTTGACCGTTCCTTGGCTCTTGGCGGGTTTGGCGCGGCGCCGCGGTGTTCCTCCAACTGGCGGGTGCCGGTTTGGCTCTCGTCCCGGCTTGCATGCGTGCCAACATAGGATAGCGATCGGGTATGATGGACGACGATCTGAATGCTCCCTTGGGACAGTTCCCGGTTCAAACGCGCCCGTCGCGCGGCAACGCGCTTTATGCGGCAGTTGCTATAGCTGGCCTGGGGTTGCTTGCTGTTTCTGCCGCGTTTTTGCCGGTGCTAGGCAGGCCGCCAGGCGCGGCGCTTTGTGCCGCAAACGGAGTTCCGGCGCTCGGCACGGCGCCTTACGAAACTCCGGCCGGGGGATCCAACAACGCGCACCCGCCGCACCGTATCGCGGAGGGCGCGAGCGACACCACCGCCACGGTGCCTGCCCAGAAAGCCGGTTTGGGGGCGGCGGCGGTCGAGCGGCGGACCGGTGTGAAAATCATTCGTGCCGGGGGCGGCGCAGCGCCCGAGGCTCTCATCATCGACGTGACGAAGGCGCTGAACACGGGCCTCCCGGCGGCGCCCGATCCGCGGCTTATCGAACAAACGCCGCATGGCCCAATACCGCGCATTGGGGCCGACGGCGCGCGGCCGTCCGAGGTTTATGCCCGCACCGCCGTATCCTCCGGCGGATTGACACAGGGCTCGCCGCGCATTGCTTTGCTCATTGGCGGCATGGGTCTTGCGCCGCGCGCAACGGAATCGGCGATCGCAAGTTTGCCGGGCGCCGTCACGCTCGGCTTCGCGCCCTACGGAGCCGATCTTGCGCGCGAAACGGCGCGCGCACGCGAGGCGGGTCACGAGTTCATCTTGCAAATTCCGATGGAGCCCTTCGATTTCCCGCGCGACAATCCCGGCCCGCACACGCTTCTCGCGGGCGCCGGGAAAGCCGCGAATATCGACAATCTTACCTGGCTGATGAGCCGGTTCACTGGCTATGCGGGCGTCGCGAATTTTCTCGGCGGCAAGTTCACGGCGGATGCAAAGGCTTTGACGCCAGTCTTGCGCGAGATTGCCGCGCGCGGCTTATTTTACGTCGACGACGGGACGTCCGCGCAGAGCCTCGCCATGACGCTCGCGCCCTCTCAGGCTCTTGCGGCCGCGCGCGCCGACGTAGTCCTCGATTCGACGGCCGAGCCCGAGGCAATCGAAGCGGCCCTCGCGCGGCTCGAAGCACGCGCCCGCGACAAGGGCGTGGCGATCGGGGTTGCGAGCGCGCTTCCGCCCTCGATCGTGATCATTGGCCGCTTTGCCCGCGCGCTCGAGGGGCGAGGCATTGCGCTGATCCCGCTAAGCGCGGCCATGCCAAGCCAGCAACCTGGCTTGGCGCTTGGATCGTCGACCGTGAGGTAAGGCGGCAATGGACGCTTTAAATTACCGCCCTTGCGTCGGAATCATGCTCTTCAATCGCTCCGGGCTCGTCTTCGTCGGGCGCCGCCGCAACAAAAAGAAACCCGAGCATCTCCGCCAAGGGCACGAATGGCAAATGCCTCAGGGCGGGATCGATGCCGGCGAAGCGCCCTATCAGGCGGCCTTGCGCGAACTGCGCGAGGAAACCAACGTGTCGTCCACGACATTTCTCGCGGAGTCGCCGGAATGGTACAGCTATGATCTGCCGGACGGTGTTTTAAAGAAATCCTCGAAGGGCCGGTTTCACGGCCAGCGGCAAAAATGGTTCGCACTGCGTTTCGACGGCGACGAAAGCGAAATCGACATCGACACACCCGACGGCGGACAGCGGCCGGAATTCGACGCGTGGCGATGGGAGCCGATCGGCCGTCTCGCCGCACTGATCATTCCGTTCAAGCGGCCGGTTTATGAAAAAGTGGTCGAAACATTCGGCCATCTTGCCGGGCCATTTTGCGCAACAGACTTTTGAACGCGGGTTGCATGCGCTCGCTGGCCGCCGCCGCAGGGGTCCTTTTCCTTGCTCCCGTCGCGGCGGCTTGCCCGCCCGAGGCGCTCGGCGTTGCCCGCACCGTCGAGGTGGGGACGTCCGGCGGCCTGCAAGTGGGGCTGAAAACCTATCCGCGAAGCCTGGCGTTCGACGATCATGAAATCGCGCTCACCTTCGACGATGGGCCTTCCGCGCAAACCACCCCAAAGGTGCTCGACGCGCTCGCCAAGGAGTGCGTGAAGGCGACATTTTTCCTCGTCGGCCGCAATGCGAAGGCCTTGCCCGCTTTGGTCAAGCGCGAAATCGCGGAAGGACATACTGTCGGCCACCATACGTTTTCGCATCCCGCCGCGACATTGCGGGGATTAAGCGAAATCGCGGCGCAAGAAGAGATTCTGCGTGGCTTCGAAGCGGACGACAAGGCCGCCTATGGCACGGCCGGCAGCGCGCCAAAAGTGCCGTTTTTCCGGTTTCCGGGATTTGCCGATACGCCGGCGCTCGTGGCCTGGCTTTCGGCCAAAAATATCGCGGTTTTCGGCGCCGACCTCTGGGTCTCGGACTGGGTCATCATGACGCCCGAGACCGAACTCGCCTTGACCCTTTCGCGGCTCGATAAGGAACGGCGCGGGATCCTGCTCCTTCACGATACCAAAGAGCAGACGGCCGCCATGTTACCCGATCTCCTGCAAGATCTCAAAAAGCGCGACTATAAAATCGTCAATATCGTACCCGGCACGAACCCAACCCCAACGCGCGTGGCCCCGCAAGGCTGGACGTCGGCAACGGAGAAGATCATCGCCGAGGTGTTTGCGAAGGCGCGCCGCGCCTTCAAGGCTCGCGGCCCGGCCGGCGCGGCGGCGGAGCCAAGCGGACCGGGGGACAACCCTTCGCCCAAATAATAAATGCAAATAGTAAATGAATGGTGCGGCCAAGAGGACTCGAACCTCCACTGGTTGCCCAACTAGCACCTCAAGCTAGCGCGTCTACCACTTCCGCCATGGCCGCGATTGTCCGCGCGGTGGAATGCACGAGCGCCCGCACGGGCAGGCGCGTCGTCTAACAAATCGGCGTCGCAGTGGCAAGGCGGTGTGAAGGCGGTAGCGGTGTAACCTGCCGAGCCGCGGCGGAACGCAAGCTTGCGAGGGCAATAAAGCGTGATGGCAAAGCCGGTCGACCGGCGGATTGAGAAAAACCTGCAGTGTCTCAAGGGACTGTGATCCCGGCAAGCTGATAAGGCCCAATCCGCGGGAACCCATCAGGGCCAACAGTCGATGTGCGACCGTGTTCATAGGCCGGACGCATGACCGCAAGCGACCACGCCACACGCAAAAAATCCTTGCAAGCGGGGGAGCCATCCACACATGAGACACTACTCCCAACGGCCAGCGAAGCGAATTTCCGCTTCCGCCGAGGCGAGGGAACTTTTGGCGAAAGCCGATGTTTAGCCGGGCAATCGAGGAAGATAAGGAGAAACTATGATGCAGAAAAAATTTGGAATAGCCGTGGTCACGGCTCTGCTCGCCTCGCCTCTCGCGGCCCAGGCTCAAGGCATTCCCGCCGGCGCGGAACGTGGCGCAGCCGAAGGCAGCGCCGTAGGCGGGGCCCGTTGGTGGCGCGGTCGGTGGCGTGGTTGGGGGTGTCACAGGCGGGATTGGCGGCCTGTTGGGGGTCGATGAAGCCCCTCGATTTCACGACTATGTGATACGCGAACACCGCTCCTCTTACCGCTACAGCGAGGATCCGCAGGTTGGAACGATCCTGCCGTCCACCGGGGTAGTCTTTTACCGGGTGCCTCGGGAATATCGCGTTTCCCCCCGCTACCGCTACACGATCATCAATGAGCGGCCCGTTCTGGTCGATCCACGAACACGCCGGGTGGTTCAAGTGATCGATTGAGCCATCGAACAGGGGCGTTTGCGGGCCACGGCAAACTCCCCGCCTTTTTGCAGCGGGCGCGGCGCGCCGGGCGTGGCGTCCGCTGCTCTTTGGCGCGCACCATTTACCTGAAAAGGCGCGCGAGAACGCGAGAATAAGGTGTTACATTGGAACGGAAGCTGCACTTTATGGTTTACCCGACTTCACCGAGAGGGAGGATCCCGTACATGAACATCAGAACACTTCTCGTTTTCATTCCAGCAGTTCTGTTTCCCATGGCTGCATACTGTCAGACGACGCCCTCCGAAAATGCGGACGCGCCTGAAATTGACGCTTGCAGAGCGAGCGGCCTCATTGCCTTGAAGGAACGCTCGCCAACGATTAAAGATGTCGAGCTGGATCTCGACAGTGTCCGCGTCATAAAAATGAATTCTAGAATTGGAGATGTGGCTATCAAAGCAATGGTGCTTGGAGAAGCTTCTATTGAAAAGAAAACATCCAGCAAGGCGAAGAATTTGATCTGCGTCCTCGGCGAGAAGGGCAAGGTATTGCTGAGTGTCTTTAGCGATCAATAGGCGGGAAGCACCTGCCCCGGAGCCAGGTCTGGAGCGGAGGTCTTGGCTCTTTGTTTGCCGCGCCAATGATGATGGTCGTTCGATGAGCGGCTGAAGCGAGAACACAGGGAAACTGTGTAATATGGAGGTAGAGATGATGAAATTTCTGAAGTTTGCCGCGGTTGCGGCTTTGCTCGCCGCGCCGATCGCGGTTCATGCCCAAGGCGTTCCTGAAGGAATGCGGCGCGGCGCGGCGGAGGGCAATGCCGCCGCCGGTCCACTTGGTGGAGTTGTCGGCGGCGCGGTCGGCGGCGCAGTCGGCGGGGTGAACGGAGTACTCGGCGTCAACCCCGGGCCGCGCTACCATCGCCACTGGAGGCATGGGTACCGCTCGGCTTATCGTTATCACCGGCACCATCGCTATTATTACTGACGCGCCGCGCGGCGTACTTCGGGCGATCTCGCCGGTAACGAAGAACAGGAATGGCCTTTCGGCGCGGCTTTGGCTTTAGTCGTTGTTGGAGCGGATGAAAACATCCTGCGGCATGAGTTCGATGTGTTTCAAAGTTTGCCCGCCTGATCATTCATGCGGCCGGCTGTGTCGGCGGGGATCGTCCTGCCGGGAGCTGCGTCGTTCATCAAATGACCGGCCACGGCGTTGCCATCTTCGCCGAGCGCGTGGCCGGCCTCGTGGGCCAGCACCAAGCCGAGCTCGATACCTTTGAGGTCATCCTGCATGACGCAGTCGCGGCCGCGGAAGCCCGGCTTGCCCGGGACGTCGGTCAAGGCGATTGCCGTCCCAAACGGGTTAGGTGTCAAAACTTGGATCTTCGCGGCGAAGAAAACATTAAAGTGGGCGGCCGCCGAGCGGTTTTTGATGACCGCATTCCAGTCAGGCGTACGCTTCAGCACCGAGAAAACAGGGCCTGCGTCCTGTTCGCGAACTCCGGAACGACGATGGGTGAGCCGCCGGTCCCGACAATGCGGAACGTAATTTTTGCCTGGTTTCCATAAATGTCGTTCATGGTGGCCATTGCGGAAGCGATGGAATTCTTGTCGCGCTTTGTGGCGACCGCGGCTGGACCTCCTAGGAAGTGGAAGGCAATGGTCACCTCACGCGCAGGCAGCCGCGCGTGAACATCGACCCGAAGCGTGTTGAACAAGTTGCGGAAGCCCGTCCGGGATTTGTCGGTCGTCTGGATGAATGCCGTTCCGGGCGCACCGGCTATGACGCTGAACTGCTGCGGATCTTTGGTAATGCGCATTGTGCCGCCGTGCGCTAGCGGTTCGGTGGGATCGAAGACGCGGGCGATCGCGTCGTTGTCAGAACTGACCAACTCACCTACTCCGTTGATAACCTGAAAGCGTCCGATCCCGCCGACTGGCAACTCCATGATAAAGATAGGATTGGTGGCCCGATTGGGTCGATTCGCGGCCGTCCCTGGAAACCCAGGTCGGCACCGATCTTGAAGGCCACCAGCGGAGCGCTGGAGGGGCGAGCGGCGGAAAGGACCGGCAAGCGCTGGATGGGAAACAGCGGAATGATCCGCGCGGGGCTGGAGAGGGGCTCTTTCCCTAGCATCTCGCGATCAAGAGCGGCGATTGTCATTTTGCCAACGATGTTGTCCGCCTGCGTCTGATAGCTACGGTTGATGATGTTGCGCTTCTGTTTGTAGGCAAGCACCGCGCGGGCGGTCGAAGGGCCGTAGACCAGACGTTGCAACTCGCCCCCATCGATGACCGCACCATCGAGAAGCAACGCGACCTGGATCTTGCCCACGTGTAGCCCGGCGGTGTTCGGGAGCACATGCGCGGGGTCGGATATGGCGGCGGCTTCGAGCTTGGGATCATTGCGGAAAAGCTGACTGTAGACCCGTGACATATCTCCCTCTCTCAGCACTGCATACGCCGTCTAAAACTATTCTTGCATCTTGCCACGAAACACGACGCAGCTCCATTATGATCCTTCGTCAGGCCCCGCCAAGCAGCCTCTTAATGAAACCGGACAAAAAATTTCGCCCAAAAGACAAGCACCGCGCCTGCGAGTGTTTGTTTTTCTCGATCGCCAATCGTATCAAAATGTTTCGAGACCTGGGCGCGGGGGCGCCATTTGAGGCGGTACGAGGGATTGAAGCGTGCTGCAAGACGGG
>DATBYR010000357.1:0-12921 GCA_036513565.1 Methylocella sp.
CGCCACTCGTTGAGCGGGGGGCCGGGCCGCCGCCGATGCGTGGGGGCCGGGCTCCTGGCCCTCACGGTCCTATTTGCTTTCTGCCCGCTTGCGAACGCGGCGGCAAATGTGGCCGTGCGCAGTGTCGAGGTGGAAAGGGCCGCGTTTCGCGTCACCCTGAGCGACGGGCGGATCGTCCCGCAAAACCAGTTGCCAGGGACAATTTTGGCGCTCGGGGATGGAACCGGGCGGCAGCGCCGCATCCGCATCGACGGGGTGGAGCGAGATCGCCAAGATGCGGCGGGCGAAGTAGTTCTCTACATGCTCTCCGAACAGGATCCCGAGAGCGGCGAGTGGCGCAATCTGTGCCTGCCAGACCCGGACGGCAGGCGGCTCGGGTTCCCGCTCGCGGGGGCGTTCACGGCCGACGGGCGCTACGAAGCCGCGCCAGGACGTATTTTGCTCACCTGCACCGGCGGCGCCGAGGGCAAATGCGTCCGCTTCGGCTATAAGCCCTGGGGTTTTGGACCGAACAATGTTTCCCTCGCGCCTTATTACCAGGCCTGCGTCCGGTTGGTCCGCGCCGATTATTGCGGCGACGGGATCGGACATACGCGCGATGGCACATCGATCGATATATTCGACGCGATCGGAATACAGCGCGACGAGACGACGCCGGGAATGACCTTCGAGGCCGCGTGGCGGGCTGAGGGGGCGGTCTGCGTCCGCCATACAAGGCTGCCGGATGTCCTGGACAGCGCGACTCTTGCCGCATACTGCCCGCGCTTGGCGCACGCCATTGGCGAAACATGCGAGGAGGCGGCGCCAACCTTATTGTACAACCGTTCGTTTAGCCATTAAGCCCCGAACAGAACGACCCTGAATGGCGCCTGTCATGGCCGGGCTTGACCCGGCCATCCAGCCGCCGAAGCTCGACGTGTGGGGACCATTGAGTCTGGATGCCCGGCTCAATCCCCGGACTTGATCCGGGGACGGGCATGACGCCGGGAGATGCAGGATGCTTGAGGTGCTACCAATTCAGCTGCTCGTAGAGGTCTTCCCACTCCGGGTTAGCTTCGTGGATCAGCGCAAGCTTCCACGCGCGTGGCCAATGCTTCAGGTTCTTCTCGCGCTGCAATGCGTTGCGAATGTCATCGTATGGTTCGTAGTAGACAAGGCGTTTCAAACCATAGCGCTTGGTGAAGCCGTCGATGAGGCCGTCGCGATGTTCCCAAACGCGACGTGAGAGATTGCTCGTCACCCCAATGTAGAGCGTGCCGTCGCGTTTGTTTGACATGATGTAGACATAGCCGCCTTTCATGAAAACCAGCCGTACACTTTCATGGTTCTGCAGGTGCCCTTCACCCCTCAGCCGTCATGGCCTTCCTTGGGCTTGACCCAAGGATTGACCCGGCTATCCAGTCAATAGCTCGCGGGACCATTGACTCTGGATGCCCGGCTCAAGGCCGGGCATGACGCAAGAGTGCGGCACTCATGGCGAAATCGAAATGTAGCGGCCGGAATGCTGGTCGCGCACATTGTCCTCCCAGCCTTGTAGCTTCGGCGAAACAAGGTTGCGGGACTTGTAAGTGAGAAGCACAAGATAGGGCTGTTCGTCGAGAAGAAGCGCCTCTGCCTCGTGTAGGATGGCGCGGCGCCGCTCCGGCAAACCTTCCACTTGCGCTTCGTGCATCAACCGATCGTAACTCTTGTTCGTGAAGCTCGCGGCATTCAGCGCTTGATTGTCGCTTTGTCCAAGAAACAAAAAATTCTGCGCGTCTGGATAATCGGCAAACCAGCCCGACCGCGCGATGTCGAAAGCCGGCTTTTCCCGCAAGAAAGCGTAATGACTCGTGGCGTCGGTGGCAAAGAGCCTGGTCTCGACGCCAAGCGCTTTCCACATATCGGCGATAGCCACCGCCGTCGCGCGATGGTTTTCCGAATTGTTGAAGCGGATTTCCACCGCTAGTTTTTCACCTCCGGGGCCAAAGCCCGCCTCGGCGAGCAATCGCTTCGCTTCGCCTTCCCGGTCAAAGGGGTCGCTGTCCTTCCATGCCACAGTTGCAGGCGCGCCATAACTCGCAATTCCGGGCGGCACAAAACTATAGCCGGGGTCCATGGTACCGCCCCAGATGCGCTCGGCGAGAAACTCGCGGTCGATCGCCATGGACAGCGCTTGGCGCACCCTCCGGTCGTCAAACGGCTTGTGCCTTGTGTCGAAGGCATAAAAATAACTGCCGAGATTCGGCGTTACCTTGAACGCCTCCGCCAAGTGTCTGCGCACGAAACCGATTTGCTCCACCGGAACGTCGTCGTAGGATTGAATTTCACCGGCCATAAAACGGCGCAGCGCTGCCGAGCGATCCTCCAGCGAATAAAAGATTTCCGCGTCGAGCGCGACATGCGCCGCATCGTAATAATAGGGGTTCTTGACCAGAACGAGGCGATCGTTCGGCGTGAATTCCTTCAGCATGAAAGGACCGTTCGTCACCATATGGGCGGGCCGCACGAAATCCGATCCAAATGCCTCGATTGATTTCCGGTGGAGCGGCTTGGCGGTCATGTGGGCGAGCTGCGAGATAAAATAGGGTGCGGGCTGCTCAAGCGCGATTTCGAGCGTCGTTTCATCCAGCGCGCGGACGGCCAGGGCTTCGACCGGCAGTTCCCCTTTGTTGATCCTTTTCGCGTTCTTCAACGTATAAAGGATATTGGCATAAGGCGCGCCGGTCCTGGGCGCCATCAGGCGCCGGAACGCGAAGACGAAGTCTTCCGCCACCACCGTGTCGCCGTTTGACCATTTCGCGTCGCCGCGAAGCTTAAAGGCATAAACCGTGCCGCCGGGATCGACCGTCCAGCTCACAGCTGTGCCCGGAATGATTTCGCCCCGCGCATCGAGCGTGACAAGACCCTCGAAAAGTTCGTCTAAAATATTGCTCTCGATCAAGGTCGTCACCTTGTGCGGATCGAGCGATCCAGGATCGCCAAGCTCGCCACGATGCCAAACCATTTTGAGTGGCGCGCCATCGGCAAGTCCGGCATTCGCGGGGAAGCCCAGTCCGAAGGCGAGAATACAGAGGGCCGCGACGCGGCAAAAAAGGCGGAACATGGTGGGGTACTGGCCGGGCCCCGCGCTCAATCGAAGCGCACCTTATGTTGCGCCACCGGGATTTGCGCGCGAACCTTTTTTACGAGATCGCGATCGATCCGCGTCGAGACGATGCCGATTCCATCGGAGGCCTTGGCAATGACATGGCCCCAGGGATCGACGGCGAGGGAATGGCCGTAGGTCTGGCGCCTTTCCTTGCCCGCGACATAGGCGCCGGTCTGCGCCGGGGCGCAGACATAGGCCTGGGTTTCGATCGCCCGGGCGCGACAGAGAACTTCCCAATGATCCTTGCCGGTTTGCAGAGTGAAAGCCGCTGGCAATGCGATCATTTCCGCGCCCTTGGCGGCGAGCGCCTGAAACAGATCCGGAAACCTTATGTCGTAACAGATGGAGCAACCGACAATCATATCCTCGCAGCGGTAGGTCACGGCGGCATTGCCTGGCGCGAAAACCGCGCTTTCGTTATATTTTGTTCCGTCCGGCGCGGTGATGTCGAACAGGTGGATTTTGCGATAGCGCGCGATCTCCCGGCCGGCGCGGTCGAAAACCACGGTGGTATTGTGGATGCGCTCTCCGGTTCCGGGCATTTCCAGGATCGAACCGGCATGAATGTAAACGCGATGTCTTTTGGCCTGCGCCTGCATCGCGCAATAGGCCGGGCCGCCGGGAATCGTTTCGGCCGCCGCCATCTTGGCGTTGCGATCGCCGCCGAGAAAATCGAAACATTCCGGCAGAGAGATCCAATCCGGCCGCTCCTCCGCGACGGCTTGTTCGACCAGCCTGGCCGCGGCGGCGATATTGGCTTCCTTGTCGCTGATCGAATTCATCTGGATGAGGGAAATTTTCATGTAAAGCTCCGGCATCGCGGGTGGCCGCAATCGTTGCCATCGCGAAGCTATTTCACGCCGCGGATTTCATCCGCCCGATAATCGATGATGACAGGGCAAAAATTGCGTCATAGATTTCGTAACTTGGCGGCGTTGCGAGGCCCCCGGACGTCTTAATGCGGAGCGATCACCATCGTCTATTTGTCAATGAGATACGAGGAGGAAGCTATGCACTCAACAGGTTTCGATGCAAGTCGGGGAGGTTGTCCCTGCTGTTTTATTGTCCCGCCCCAAATGTTGCAGCGTCTGGCGACGAGCGGCGACGCCGGTCTCGCCGAAACGGCCGGCCGCACCCTACGGCTCACCCAAAGCCTAGTGGCCTTCCGCGCTCAGCTTAGCACGGGGGCGCCTTCGCCGGCGGCGGCTAAGCGCATAGGTCCGCGGCGCCAAATCTTCGATTGCAAGGGCTTCAACGATTTGCCGGGCGATCTCGTTCGCTCGGAAACCGATACGGCACCCAGTCCGGATAAAGCCGTCAACGAAGCCTTCGGCCATGCCGGAACCACCTGGGACTTCTATAAGACGATTTTTGGACGCGAGTCCGTGGATGGAATCGGCAAAACGCTGGTTTCCTCGATTCATTACAGCCAGAAATACGACAATGCGTTCTGGAACGGTCAGCAGATGGTTTATGGCGACGGCGACGGCGTGATTTTCCAGCGTTTCACCGCGGCGCTGGACGTCATCGCGCATGAATTGACCCATGGCGTCACCCAATTTTCGGCGCAGCTCGCGTATCGCGATCAGTCCGGCGCGCTGAACGAGTCGATGTCCGATGTTTTCGGCACCATGGTCAAGCAATGGGCGCTGGGACAGACCGTCGATCAGGCCGATTGGCTGATCGGGGCGGCGATCATGGCGCCTGGGTTCAGTGGCAGGGCGCTGCGCGACATGGCCAATCCCGGCTCAGCCTACGACGATCCGAGGCTCGGCAAGGATCCTCAGCCGGGCGATATGAAGGATTACGTCCAGACCGAAGCGGATAACGGCGGCGTTCGTACCAATTCCGGAATCCCCAACCGGGCCTTTGTCCTCGCGGCAAAAGCGATCGGCGGAAACTCTTGGGAAAAAACCGGAAAAATCTGGTATGTCACCCTAACCGAGCGGCTGACCGGAAACGCCGATTTCGCGAAATACGCGACTGAGACAGTGTCGGTCGCACGCGATCTCTTTCCGGAAGATTCGTCGATCGCCGCGAAGGTCGCGAAAGCCTGGGCCGATGTCGGCGTGTTGGAGGAAGCTCCATCTACGGCACTTTTGGCCAATATCGCCGGCGCCTATGTGATCGCGCCCAGGGTCCGGGAGATGGCCGCCGCGGCGCCGCTGCCCAAGACAAAAAAGAAAAAGCCGCTTCCCCCTCGGGCTGCCGGCAAGGCCGCGCGGGTCACGCCCAAGAAGAAAGCCAAGAGCAGCCGGTCCAAGACGCGATGAAAATCATTGTCGAGCGCTCGGGCGGTTTTGCCGGAATACTTCGGCGCGGCGAAAAGGAGTTGTCCGCCCTATCGCCCGAGCAACAGACGGCTTTGCAAAAGCTCTTGGACGCGGGCGCGCCGCCCGCCCCGGCGCAAATGGGGGCGGACAGGTTCACTTATAGAATCGAGGTGCAAGATGAGCACGGAAGCCGGAGTTTTATCTTTCCCGAAGCTCTGATGCCGGCAAGCCTCGCCGGCATCGCGACGGGGCCATGATTTTTTGGGCATCCTGCCGGGACCCAGCGGGAACCGGTCAGGGGCGCGTCACCCGCCGTAAGGTGAGATTGATCCGTCCGCCGCCCGGCAGCAGCGAGGAGGAGCCCGCAAAAATCTTATCCACGCCGTGGAACATCAGCCGGGCGGCGCCCCCCATCACGACAATATCGCCGGAGCGCAATTCGAGCTTTTTTGCCGGATCGCCGCGCCGTGAACCGCCATAACGAAAACAGCAATTGTCGCCAAGCGAGATCGAGACGACCGGCGCGGCGAGATCATCCTCGTCGCGGTCCTGATGCAGGCCCATTCGCGCCGAAATATCGTAGAAATTGACTAGGCAGGCCTCGGGCAAATGCGGATAGGAAGCCAACGCGCGCCAGATGTTCAGCACGGACAAAGGGATGGCAGGCCAAGCATTCCCGGTGATGGGATGCGTCGCCTGATAGCGGTAGCCTCCGCCGTGGCCGGATACCCAGCCAAGGCTGCCGCAATTGGTCATCTTGACCGAGAAAGGCCGGCCAGAGCGCGGCATGCGCGGCACGAACCAAGGCACTTGCACGACCAGTTCCGCGATCTCTCCGGCAAGCGCTTGTTGTGCCGGCTCATCGAGATAGCGCTGGAAGAGGGTGAGCCCGGGGGCCAAACTACTTTGCGCGGCCGCCGCTTCGACTGGTTCGAGCAAATCCACCATGAAAATGCCTCTGGCCCGCGCCTCGATGAGTCACACCATAATGCATTTTGGGTTGAGCATCTCTTTGCTTCCAACAGTCGAGTCTGGCTTCAGGCGATAGAGCAGCGGAATGCCGGTGGCGAGCTCCAACTCAGGGATGGTTTCCGGTGTCAGCCCGTCGAGGACCATGACGAGGGCGCGCAGCGAATTGCCATGCCCCGCGACGATCACGCGTTGGCCGCCGAGCACCGAAGGCAGAATTTTCTGGCAATAATAGGGGAGAACCCGGGCCACCGTGTCCTTCAAGCTTTCCCCGCCCGGAGGCCGGACATCGTAGGACCGGCGCCAGAGATCCACCTGTTCGTCGCCCCATCTCCTGATTGCATCGTCTTTATTGAGGCCGCAAAGCACGCCATAATCGCGCTCGTTGAGGGCGCGATCGCGCGCGGCCTCGATATTGGCAGTGCCAAGCTCGGCGAGAATCAACTGCAAGGTATGTTGCGCGCGGACGAGATTGGAAGTGAAGGCGCGGTCGAAGGAAAGACCGTGCGCCTTGAGGCTTTTCCCGGCCGCGCGTGCCTCCGCCACGCCCATGCCGGTGAGATCTGGATCTTCCCAACCAGTGAAGAGGTTCTTTAGGTTCCAATCGCTCTGGCCGTGGCGCACGAGCACGAGAATGCGATCCATGTCTCAACCTTGTTGGATGTTTGCGTATGGCAACGCGTGTCCCCACGATCGGTGAAGGATTGAATCGCGGTTCAAGGCGGCATGAGCAGCATAGCCGAAGCGACCCCGGCGGCGAAAGCCTCTACTCGCTCGTGCCGGGTGGCGAGCGCAAGCGCGAACGCGCGCCGCGCGGCGGGTCTCGTGGTGGACACGCTCATTGAGCAGGGACTGCACCGAAAAACGTTGTTTCGCCTCATTCCTGGTTTTAAGCTGATGAAATGCCTCTTAGATCCGAGTCGGACCCGGACGTGAACAGAGCATGCTGAGCTGGCTTGTTACCAGATTGCGCTCCTATGGTGTGATAACCTTGGTCGCACTATACGCCGTTTGCGTAGTTATGCCCTCGGTCGCATGGGCGGCGCGGCGCGGCGGTACATCGTCCCATTGCCTAACCGGCGATCGTCACGGCGTTTCGGACGTACAACTCGGCATCCATACACCTGGCGATGGCGAGATAGCCAAACCTACCGACAACTCCGAGGACAGCGGCGACGGCAAACCAAAGTGTCATGCCGGCGCATGCTGCGGTCTTTTTTGCGGCGCCGCCATTACCGGGGACTCCGGCGCCACCGTAGTACAGCCGGTTCACGCGTCTCTCTTGTTTGGGGCTCTTGACGAACGTCTCGACGGCTGCGAGCCCAAACGTATCGGCCGGCCTCCAAAACCCTTCCTGTCGCTTTGAAACCTGGTGCTGTGGCTTTAGCAGCCGACGGCGCCCAAGATCAATCGACGTGACAAGGGTTTTTTCATGTTTTGGCAATTGCAGGCTCAGGCCGCCTCCTTAGAGAGGCTGCGACTGACCCCGTTTCTCCACCTGCTCCCTAAACTTGCGAGCATGCTGTTATTTGCCGGGGTCATTCAGGGTTGCGCCGCGACGCCCGTGGTGCCATTCGCCGGCCCCGATCCGTCGATTGCGTCCGCCCGCATCCCCGCGGTGACCTACCACTCGACAATCGGCTCTTTCGCCAATTTGCGGCCAGTTGAACCAGCCGCTTGGAAGAAGGAGAACGAGCCTTTGGCCCCAGCACCGAAGCCCGTGCCGGAGCCGAAATCATGAATCCGCAAGCGCTCTCGCGAACATTTCGCCTCGGTGCGGCAATGGCCGTAGCCACAGCCATTTCAGGGTGCACCGGTTTCTCGTCCGACGGCGGCATGAGCGTCGCCGCCGGCATCGCCGCACACGAGCTCGAGAAAGACGCCGTCGCGATTCGTACGCCGGAGGATGCGATATCGGCGCGGGTCCGTGTCGAACATTTGCTCAAGCGGCCATTGACCGCCGGCGCTGCCGTGCAAATCGCGCTCCTCGACAATCGCGGCCTTCAGGCGGCCTATAATGAGCTAGGCGTCGCCGAGGCAACGATGGTGAAGGCTAATCTTCCGCCGAACCCGAGCTTTTCGTTTTCGCGGATCTCGGGCTCCCTGGAATCCGAGCTAGAAGGAACGATCGCCGCCAATATTTTGGCGCTCGCGACTTTGCCGGCGCGAACGGAAATTGCCGCCGATCGATTCCGCGCGGCGCAGCTTAGGGCCGCCGAGGAGACACTTCGCGTGGCGGCGGAGGCACGCCGGAACTATTACAGGGCCGTCGCCGCGCGCGAGCTGATCGGCTTTCTGACGCAAGCGAACGCCGCGGCCGAGACGGCGGCAAAGCTTGCTCGCGGGCTCGGCGAGACCGGCGCGATGAACAAGCTCGACCAGGCGCGCGATCAGGTATTCCATGCCGATGTCACCACCGAGCTCGCGACCGCGCGCCAGCGGGCGTCCGGCGAACGCGAACAGCTGATCCGGTCGCTGGGTCTTTGGGGCGGCGATCTCGATTTCAGGCTTCCGAACAGCTTGGCGGCGCTTCCAGCGCGCCCACAAACCTTGCCCATGGTGGAGCATGATGCGGTCAGACGGCGCATTGATTTGCAGATCGCGCGCATCGAACTCGAAGCCCTCGCGAAGTCGTATGGGCTGACCAACGCGACTCGGTTCGTCAATCTTTTTCAGCTGTCTGGCATCTACAAGGACACAAGGGAAAGCGTCGGCACCGAAAATGTTCAATTCCGGGATTTCGGACCCGGGGCCACGGTTGAAATCCCGATTTTCGATTTCGGCGAAATTCGCGTCCGCCAAGCCGAGCAGACCTATTTGCAGGCCGTGAACCGCTTGGCGGAAAAAGCCGTTAACGTCCGTTCGGAAACACGTGACGCTTACCGCGTCTATCGCTCGACCTATGACATCGCGAGCCATTACCAGCACGAGATCTTGCCCCTGCGCAAGATCATCTCAGACGAAACCCTCCTGCGCTACAACGCGATGCTGATCGATGTATTCCCGCTCCTCGACGAAGCCCGGCGGCGGATCCTGGCGACCACTGCCGCGATCGAAGCCAAGCGGGATTTCTGGATTGCCAAGACCGAGCTGCAGGTCGCGATCATCGGTGGTAACGAAACGCGTCCCGCGGACGAAAGGTCTAGGGAGGCGATCATCACGGAGAGAGCGCCTAGCGGTAATTGATGAATATGAAAGGAAACTAGCCATGATGTCTCGGCGACGCTTTTTGGGAACGGCGGCAGGGCTCGCAAGCGCAAGCGCAGTGAGCGGCCGAGTGCAGGCGGCTAACATTCCCGAGGCGCCGTCCACGACCAGCACAACCATGCAGCCGCCATTGTTTCCGTCCAGCGGCCCTGAGTACCAGCCGGTCGTGACGCTGAACGGCTGGACGCTTCCGTGGCGGATGAACGGCGGCTGGAAGGAATTTCACCTTGTCGCCGAGCCGGTCGTGCGCGAGTTCGCGCCCGGAATGAAGGCGCATCTTTGGGGCTACAACGGACAGTCGCCTGGTCCGACGATCGAGGCGGTGGAAGGAGACAAGGTCCGCATCTTCGTCACCAATAATCTGCCGGAGCACACGACGATCCATTGGCACGGAATAGTGCTGCCAAACGGCATGGACGGAATAGGAGGCCTCACGCAGCCGCACATCCCGCCAGACAAGACTTTCGTCTATGAGTTCGAGCTCAAGGAGAGCGGAAGCTTCATGTACCATCCGCACTCCGATGAGATGGTGCAGATGGCGATGGGCATGATGGGAATGTTCGTCGTGCATCCGCGCGACCCCAAGCTCTACCGGGTCGATCGCGATTTCGTGTTCGTCATGAGCGCCTATGACATCGATCCGGGGACCTATCTTCCCAAAGTCTCGGAGATGACGGACTTCAACATCTGGACGTGGAACAGCCGGGTTTTCCCCGGCATCGATCCGCTGCCAGTGCGCCTCGGCGACCGCGTGCGTGTACGCATGGGCAATTTGAGCATGACCAACCATCCGATCCATCTGCATGGTCACCACTTCTCGGTGACCTGCACCGATGGCGGCTGGGTGCCGGCGTCCGCCCGATGGCCGGAGGCCACGATCGATGTTCCGGTCGGCGCGATCCGCGCGTGCGAGTTCATTGCCGACAATCCCGGTGACTGGCCATTCCATTGCCACAAGGCGCACCACACGATGAACGCGATGGGCCATGACGTGAAAAACTTCATCGGCGCCGGTCAAAAGAGCGATCTTGTCGGCGCCGTCCGCAAGCTGGTGCCAGGGTACATGCCAATGGGCTCGTCCGGCATGTCCATGGGTGAGATGGCGATGCCGGCGCCCGCCAACACTTTGCCGATGACGACCGGTTCCGGCCAATTTGGCCCGATCGACATGGGCGGCATGTTTACCGTCATCAAGATCCGCGAAGGCCTCGCCGCGAATGACTACAAGGACCCCGGTCCGTACAAGTTTCCGAAAGGAACGGTAGCCTATGAATTCATGATCTAAAGGAGGCACCGGATGCAGCGCATTCTCGTGCTTGGCGCCGGATTCGCTGGTCTTTGGAGCGCCGTAGCGGCGGCCCGCAGGCTGGATGAACTTGGCGCTGGTCCCGGAGAGGTCGAGGTTCTCGTCGTGAACCGCACCGCCTGGCATTCGATCCGCGTCCGCAATTACGAAGCTGATCTCGATGATACGCTCGTTCCGCTCGCTGATGTGCTCGACCCTATCGGCGTCAAGCACATCGTGGCGGAGGTCACGGACATCAATGTCCCCGAGCGAAAGGTTGCCTGCGTGATGGATGGCGCATTGCAAACCTTGGCCTATGATCGGCTCGTCTTCGCACTTGGCAGCCGCCTGGCCCGGCCAGCTATTCCCGGTCTTGAGACGTATGCCTTCAATGTCGACACCTTCGAGGCCGGCTCGCGGCTCAACGATCATATCGGCTCATTGCCTTTCTGTCCGCCATCCCCAGGTCAATATAGCGTCCTTGTCGTGGGCGGGGGGCTCACAGGCATCGAGGTCGCGACCGAAATGTTCGCAAAACTCCGGGCCGCCATCGCAAAGGCGCCACCTTCCGGCATGGGAGCACCTCCACGTGTGATTCTCGCCGACCATCAAGCTTGGATCGGATCCGACATGGGGGACGCGCGGCCGGTGATCGCCGAGGCTCTCGGAAGCCTTGGTGTCGAGACACGCCCCGGCGTTTCCGTGGTCTCGATCGACGCGCAAGGGGCGACCCTTGCGACAGGAGAGCGAATCCCGGCAACCACCGTGGTTTGGTGCGCCGGCATGCAAGCCGATCCGTTGACGGCGCGCTTTCCGGTCGCGCGCGACCGGCTTGGCCGCGTGCCTGTCGATGCCCACCTCAAGATGGAGAGCATGCCGGCCGAATTCGCCGCCGGGGATGTCGCGTGGCTGCCGATAGACGGCACGCACGCTTCTGTCATGTCGTGCCAGCACGCCCGTCCGATGGGACGCTTCGCTGGCTATAATGTCGTGTGCGATCTTTTGCGTCAGCCGATGCTGTCGCTGCATATCGATTGGTATGTCACATGCCTAGATCTCGGTCCCTGGGGGGCCGTCTATACGCAAGGCTGGGACCGCCAGGTAGCGGCGAAGGGCGCGGCGGCCAAGCACACCAAGGAGATCATCAATCGCCAGCGCATCTATCCGCCACGCTCACGCAACCGGCGCGAGATTCTCGCTGCCGCGGCACCAGTTGTGCAGGCGCCGCCGGACCAGCTGCATTGACGCATGCCCTTATTTGGAAAGGAATGAGAAACCATGGCGAACGCCGATCCGATCGTCATCGCCGCCGCCGCGCGCACGCCGATTGGCGGCTTTCAAGGCGAGTTCAAAGACCTTGCCGCCCCGAGTCTGGGCGCCGCCGCGGCGAAGGCGGCGCTCGCTCGTTCCGGGGTCGCGCCCGAGGACATCGAGGAAGTGATTCTTGGCTGCGTCTTGCCGGCGGGCCAGGGTCAGGCTCCCGCCCGTCAGGCCGCGCTTGCCGCGGGCCTGCCGCAGGCTGTTCCCTGCACGACTGTCAACAAGATGTGCGGTTCCGGAATGAAGGCGATCATGCTGGTGCATGACATTCTATCCGCCGGGAGTGCGCGGACCGGGCTTGCGGGCGGCATGGAAAGCATGAGCAACGCCCCCTATCTGCTCGGTCGCGCGAGGTTCGGCTACCGCATGGGGCATGGCAGACTGATCGATCATATGTTCCTCGACGGACTCGAGGATGCCTATGGCGAGCATCTGCCGATGGGCGCCTTCGCGGAGGATTGCGCCGAACGATTCCAATTCACGCGCGCCGCCCAGGACGCCTTCGCCATCGCTTCCTTGGAGCGGGCGCAAAGGGCGATCGGCGACGGCAGTTTTGCAAGGGAGATCGCGCCAGTCGCGGTCAAGTCCGGCAAGGCCGAAGTCAGGATCGTTTTGCACGATGAACAGCCGCTAAAGGCGAAGCTCGATAAAATTCCTCATCTCAAACCGGCGTTCAGGGAAGGCGGCAGCGTGACGGCGGCGAATTCGAGTTCGATTTCGGACGGGGCCGCGGCGCT
>DATBYR010000358.1:0-4482 GCA_036513565.1 Methylocella sp.
ACCGGATGATGAGCGGAAAGGCGCGCTTCCGTGTTGTTCTCAAGATCGACTCGTAGAAATGTCTGACCGACTCGAGCCCATTGGGAACGCCTCGGCAGAATTGAGTTCGTGCGAGCCCGCGACGCACTTCCGCTTCCACCCGGCATGGGGCAAGGATCACCTCGGCAAGATTTCGAAACCCTGTTCCAGAAAGATCTTGGTTGCCGCCTGCGAGCTTAAATAAGTAAGGAAAAGCGCCGCATCCGGATTTGCCGAGGCCGCGACGAGAGCAACAGGATAGACGATCGGGCTATGGCTCAAAGCTGGAAAAGTGCCAACGACTTTCACCTTGGGATCGGCTCTTGCATCGGTTGCATAGACGATGCCGAATTTGGCCTCGCCTCGTGAAACGAGGGCAAGCGCGCCGCGGACATTGTCTGTCTGCGCGAGCTTTGGTTCGACGCTTGCAAAGACGCCGAGCGATTCGAGCGCTTCCTTGGCGTACATTCCGCCAGGACATGAGTCGATCATGCAAACCGCGATTTTGCCATCGCCCGCGGCGCCCGCGAGATCGAAGCCTTTGGCGATCTCGATCGTTACATCGGCGTCGCTAGGCTCGATGAGAACAAGCTTATTGCCAAACAGATTCTTGCGTGTTCCGGCGCGAATGAGCTTGGCCTTTTCGAGGTAATCCATCCATTTGAGATCGGCGGAGATAAAAATGTCCGCCGGGGCGCCCTGCTCGATCTGCTTCGCAAGGACGGCGGAGGACGCGTAAGCGATCGACACGGTCTTGCCGGTATTGGCTTTCCATGCGGCGGCGACCGCATCGAGAGCGGTCTTCATGCTGGCGGCCGCGAACACGACGGGCGCGGCGGCGCTGCCCGATGCGGCGGTGCCTGCGTCCGCCCCGCCAAACGCGCTTCGCGCAAGCACGATGGCCGCAATCGCTAAGCCGAACATCAGCGAGCTGAGTGCGCGCCGCGTGGCCTCGATCGTCAAACCCGTGCCGCTTGTATTAGTTGTCAATTGCAGACCTCATTGTGCACCGCGCGGCGCGGCGGCGCGGGCAAGCCGGTCGTTGATCGCCTCGCCCAAACCTTCGCAAGGAATCGGCGCGACGGCGATGCAGGCGGGTTCTCGCGCGTCAAGCTCGCGCAAAAAACTAAAAAGATTGGCCGCCGCCTGCGCGAGATCCCGGCGAGGCGAAAGATCCAGCACATTTTTACCTTCGCCGAAAATCCCGCCGAAATCGAGGCCCGCCTCGCCTTCATCGAGTTTTGCCGCCTCAAGACGAAGTTTTGCGCGCGGCGCGTAGTGGGAGTTAAGCATTCCGGGCGACCGAAGCGGGCCTTGCCCCAAAGATTCGCCAAGCGCATGGCCAAGCACGGCTTCGATGTCCGTTCTCGCGATCCCGCCCGGCCGCAGCAATCGCGGGTGCTCTTCGAGGCATGCGATAATCGTCGACTCGAGGCCAACCGGGCAGCGCCCGCCATCGAGGATCAGGTCGATTTCGCCGGCAAACTCCCGCGCGACGTGAGCCGCGGTGACAGGGCTCATCCGGCCCGAGCGATTGGCCGAAGGCGCCGCCAATGGCCGTCCGGCCGCCGAAATGAGCGCGAGCGCAACCGGATGCGCCGGCACCCGCAGCGCGATGCTTAGCAAGCCCGCGCGCGCGGCGGCGCAGACGGTTGCACCGGGCGCGAGCGAGACCACAAGGGTCAGCGGCCCCGGCCAGAATGCCTCGGCGAGGCGCAAGGCATCTGCCGGAAAAATGCCTTGCCCGAGCGCTGCTGCAAGGCTCGTGACATGGGCGATGAGCGGATTGAACTTTGGCCTTGCCTTAACCGCATAAATGCGGGCGACGGCCGCGTCCGAGGTCGCGTCGGCGGCCAGGCCGTAAACAGTCTCCGTTGGAACCGCGACGAGACCGCCGCGGCGCAAGATGCGCGCCGCCTCGGCAATGCCCGCCGCGTCCGCCGCCATTTCTTGCTTCGCGGTGGGCGGGGGACCGGGCGCAACAAAATCGCTCTTCATCCGTCGATATTCATCCTTGACGACACAAGAGGTGCAAGTGGCTTATAATTCAATCCTTGGCCCGGTGCACCCTTGGGACGCGGATTCCCTCGCGGTCAAAGCCCGGAGCATTCGAGGAGACATCGATGAGCTATCGCGCGCCCATTGCCGATATTCTTTTCGCCATGACCCATGAGGCGGGGCTGGATCTTGGACTCAAAGATGGAATCTACGCAGATCTTGGCGATGGTTTCGCGGAGGCGACCCTGACGGAAGCGGGAAAATTCGCCGAAAATGTCCTCGCGCCGTTGAACCGCGTTGGCGACAAAGAGGGCGCGAGGTTCGAAGTGGGCAGGGTCACGGCAGCGCCCGGCTTTGCCGAAGCCTACCGGCAATGGACGGCGGGGGGATGGAACGCGATCACCGGCCCCTCCGGATATGGCGGCATGGGTCTGCCGGTGCTTCTCAATACCGCCTGCATCGAAATCTGGAGCGCGGCGAACATGGCGTTCAGCCTTTGCCCTCTGCTGACGCTTGCCGCGATCGAGGCAGTCCAATCGCATGCAAGCGAAGCGTTGAAGGCGGTCTATCTCGCAAAGCTCGTCTCGGGCGAATGGACCGGCACCATGAATCTGACCGAGCCGCAGGCGGGCTCCGACCTCGGCGCGCTCAAAACCAGGGCCGAGCGGCAGCAAGATGGAACGTACAAACTCTTTGGCTCCAAGATCTTCATCACTTATGGCGAGCACGACATGACTGGAAATATCGTTCATTTCGTGCTCGCGCGCTTGCCCGATGCGCCAAAGGGAACGCGCGGCATCTCGCTCTTCCTCGTGCCGAAATTTCTCGTCGATGCCGATGGCGCGCTTGGCGTGCGCAACGATGTCCATTGCATCTCGTTGGAGCATAAGCTCGGCATCCATGCCTCGCCCACCTGCACGATGGTCTATGGCGATCATGGCGGCGCGACAGGCTTTCTTCTCGGCGAGGAGAACAAGGGGCTTGCCTGCATGTTCACGATGATGAACAGTGGCAGGCTCAATGTCGGCGTGCAAGGCGTCGCGATCGCGGAGCGTGCGTTTCAGCAAGCACTTGCCTACGCAAAGGAAAGACGCCAGGGTCATGTGCCAGGCGATATGGGCGAGGCGATGACCCCCATCGTGCAACATCCCGGCGTCGCCCGCATGCTCATGACGATGAAGGCGATGACGGCGGCCGCTCGGGCGATCTGTTTTATCACCGCCGATTCGATCGATCGTTCGCGCCGGGAAAAGGACCAGGCGGCGCGGGAGCGGGCCGCGGAGCGTGCCTCCTTGCTGACGCCGGTCGCCAAGGCCTTTTCCACCGACATCGGCAACGAGGCCGCCTCGCTCGGAATCCAGGTTCATGGCGGCATGGGCTATATCGAGGAGACCGGCGCGGCGCAATTCGCGCGCGACGTGAGGATCGCCGCGATCTACGAAGGCACCAATGGCATTCAGGAAATCGATTTAGTGCAGCGTAAGCTCGGTTTGTCGAGGGGCGCGGTGGTGCATCGCGAAATGGCCGATATGCGAGCCGCGGTCGGGGCGCTGCGAAAGAGCAATGCCGACGGCTTCGGCGAAATGGAGCCGTGCTTGGCGGAAGCAGTGGACGCGCTGGAGCGCGCCACCGCCTTCATGCTGGACGCTTCGACAACACGCGTGGGCGATGTGCTCGCGGGCGCGACGCCCTATTTGCGGCTTTTTGCTGTTGCCCGAGGGGGCACGGCACTGGCAAGAGGTGCGCTTGCCGCCCATCGTCTCTCTCTTGCGGGCAACAGCGACTCCGCATTGCCGACGCGGATCGCGACGGCGCGGTTCTTTGCCGAAAATATCGCCACCGGCGCCTGCGGCCTCGAACGCGATGTGACTCGCGGCGCCGACTCGGTGCATGCGAGCGCTGCCGCGCTGCTCCGATGACGCCTTCTCCAAACGTCAAGATCACACGCAACGGCGCAATTCTTTGCGTGACCTTCGACCGGCCGGACAAAAAGAACGCGCTCAACCGCGCGATGTATATGGCCGCGACCGGGGCTTTGCGACAAGTTGGCGGCGACCGGTCCATCGGCGCCGTGGTGTTTGCCGGGTCTGGTGGGGTGTTCACCGCGGGCAACGACATCGCGGATTTTCTCGAAGCGAGTGCCGAGCCCGGGGAATTTCCGGCCTTTCCATTCATCAAGGCGCTCGCGGCGTGCGAGACCCCGGTCGTCGCGGCGATCGAAGGCATTGCCATAGGCATTGGCGCGACGATGATGCTGCATTGCGATCTCGTCTATGTCGCGCCTGGTACGGTTTTTCGCCTGCCCTTCGTCGACCTTTGCCTGGTGCCGGAGGCGGCGTCCTCGTTGCTTCTGCCGCGCCGAATTGGCATGGCAAAGGCGTCCGAATTTTTGCTGCTCGGGGAAACTTTTGGCGCCGGGGAGGCGGTGCGGCACGGGCTCGCCAATGCCATCGTTCCGGCGTGCGA
>DATBYR010000359.1:0-2219 GCA_036513565.1 Methylocella sp.
TTGAACTCGCGTTCCATTTCGACGCTCCGGGACGCGAAATCGGCGGCCTCGTCCACCCGCACAAGGTCCGGCCGGAAGTTTAGCATCAGTGATGTCTCGATTTCTCCAGCATGAATGCCATGCGCTTCCTCAGGCGGGGAAAAGAGCCCGTCCGGCGCGCCAATACGTTGCCAGGAGGCCAGGACGACGAGCATGCCGAGCCGCGCGCGAAGATCATGCGCGACGACGTCGAGGATCGCCGTGTTGCCGCCATGGGAGTTCAAAAGAACCAGCTTGCGGCAGCCGGTGCGATAGACGCATTCGCAAAGTTTTGTCCAGGCAGTGATGAGGGGCTCGGCCGGAAGACTGAGGGTGCCGGGAAAATCCGTGTGCTCGATCGAAAGCCCGCAGTTCTGCACGGGCAGAAACAAAACCGCGAGTTCGTCCGGCACGCGCTCGATAACTTTTGCGATATAGCCTTCCATGATGAAAGTATCGACGCCGACCGGCAGATGCGGGCCATGCTGCTCGGTCGCAGCGACCGGCAGGACCGCGATGGCGCGCGCCATGTCGCGGGCCTGAAAATCGGTCCAAGTCATTTCGGCCCAAAATTTTGTTTCCGGCATGAGGCACCCTTCTTGCTAAGCGCGGCGTATTTGCCGCCCTGGCGCAAAGCGCGTTTATAGCACCAGCCGCGTAGGCCGCCCGGCCGATCCCGCACTTTGGATTTGTTCCATGACCGGACATGGGCTAACAATTTAGCCGCGCTCCTTGGGGAGGGAGCGATTATGCCGGCGTGGAACCCGCTTCCTACCTTGCCGCCTCGCCGTTATCCGCTGGCGTTTCTGGTCGCTGGCGCCGTCGCTGGGGTTGGGCGCGCTCCGGGGCGAGTGCCCTACAAAGCGTCAAGACCGCAACGGCAACAGTCGATCTCAAGATAGAGGAGTATGCAAACTGGCAGGACGGCTGCCGCAAGCTCGCTACCCGCTTTCTGGACGACCTGGCGTTTCAGACGCTCGCGCGGCCTTACTTTTGCCCGGACCAAACCCAAGGCGCTTCAATTTCACGGCGGCAAGTTTGCGCGAATTGGCAAGTGGCACGCGGCTTGCTACGAACAACTCAAGCATGGCCGCGATGTCCCGCGCCCGGCTCTACGGCGATGAGCCGGTTCGCACGCAGTTTCCGAAGTTCCGAGGTAGAGAAAGCAGGAAAAGCACCATGAAAATAGTTACTGCGATCATTAAGCCGTTCAAGCTGGACGAGGTCCGTGACGCGCTGACAGCGCTTGGCGCACACGGAATGACTGTGACCGAAGTCAAAGGTTACGGCCGCCAAAAGGGCCACACGGAAATCTACCGTGGGGCGGAATATGCGGTCAGCTTTCTTCCCAAGTTGAAGGTCGAGGTCGCCGTGCCTGGCGATCTCGTGAATCAGACGATCGATGCCATTACAACGGCGGCTCGAACCGGCGAGATTGGCGACGGGAAGATTTTCGTCACCGCGCTCGATCAAGCAGTCCGGATCCGTACCGGAGAACGCGATCAAGAGGCCATCTAACGCTCCCTTCCCTCCATTTTTGACGTTTCGCAGGAGTCGGACATGAACCTTAATTTGCTACCAAGGATCGCTCCCCGGGCGATCGGTTTAGGGCTTTTGCTGGCCGCGGGCGCGGCCGGGCTAGCCTTCGCGGATACCGCTGCCCCCGTGGCCAATAAAGGCGATACCGCCTGGATGCTGACCTCGTCGGCGCTCGTCCTGATGATGTCGATTCCCGGCCTCGCGCTCTTCTACGCCGGTATGGCGCGTCCGAAAAACGCGGCCTCGTTGGCCGCGCAAGTGTTCGCGATCGTGGCGATGGTTGGGATCGTTTGGTGCCTTTACGGCTATTCGCTCGCCTTTACGGAAGGCAGCCACGCATTGGTGCCGTTCGCCGACAGCGACAAGCCCTGGCTCGGATTTCTCCAAGGCTACCAATGGAACAATCTCGTCGGCGGATTTGACCGGGCGTTTCTCAAAGGAATGACACCGGATTCGACCGCGGCGACCTTTTCCAACGGCGTGGTCATTCCCGAATATGCCTATATGGTGTTCCAGATGACCTTCGCCATGATTACGCCCGCCTTGATTGTCGGCTCCTTCGCCGAACGCATGAAGTTTTCTGCTGTCTTTGTTTTTATCCTGCTTTGGGTGACCTTCGTTTATTTCCCCATCGCGCATGGCGTTTGGTACTGGGCGGGTCC
>DATBYR010000360.1:0-2834 GCA_036513565.1 Methylocella sp.
ATAGACGCGATCGAGGTTGCGATAGTCGGCGCCGCAGTCTTGCAAATGATTGATAATCTGAAGCGCCGTGCAAAGCGCGTCCGATGCGGGCCAGGTGGATTCGCTCTCGCCATGCACATCGAGAACGAAGCGCCCGACCGGCGCCGCCGAATAGGCGCAATAGTCCATTAATTCGGACCAATTCGCGTAGCGATGTTTGACGGCATCCATCCGGAAGGCGCACAGCAGATCGAGCGCATGACGCGGCGAGAGCTTTCGCCCGGCGAGAGCCGCGCGCAGCGGCAGCGCGGCTTCGATGGTATCGCACTGCCCGGTCAATGTTGCCTCGAAAAGGTCGAGCCCGGCAAGCTTGGCGTCCGGCGCGAGCGAAGGACTGTCGGCGACGTCGTCGGCGCCCCGGGCGAAACGGTAATAGGCAAGAATTGTGGCGCGATGTTTTGGCGCGATGAGCACGGAGGCGACGGGAAAATTTTCTTGCCCGTGCGTTTTCGAAGGTTTCATCGGCAAGCCGGGCGTCATCGCAGTTGCCCATTCCCGTGAAACCACGCCAAGGCATCCTTGAGCGCTTCGGGATAGGGTCGCGCCTTGTAGCCGAGGTCGCGTTCGGCCTTCGCGGAACTAAAGAACATCCGGTGCTTCGACATGCGCAATCCGTCGATTGTCAGAAAAGGCTCGCGCCGCGTCACACGTGCCATGGTTTCCGCCCCGAACGCAAAGGGATAAACCAGCGGGCGCGGCAGCCGAAGTCTGGGGGGACGGCGGCCGCACATGATCGCGATTTGGCCAAGGAACTCCGCGAGCATCACGTTTTGGCCGCCGAGGATATAATGTTCGCCGGGCTTTGCATGTAGCAGGGCGGCGAGATGCCCGTTCGCGACATCGTCGACATGCACGAGATTGAGCCCGGTGTCGACGAAACCCGGAATACGGCCGGATGCCGCCTCGACGATGATCCGCCCGGTTGGCGTCGGCTTCTGGTCGCGCGGCCCGATCGGCGCTGTCGGATGCACGATAATGGCGGGCAAATCATCGCGGGCGATCATCGTTTCGACGATCTGCTCCGCGGCGACTTTGCTTTGCTTATAAGCCCCGATCGCGCATGATTCGTTTAGCCGCATTGTCTCGTCGGCCTGTTCGCCACCCGCCGCGCACGCGATGGTTGCGGCACTGCTTGTATAGACGACGCGCTCCACTTCCGCCGCAAGTGCCGTTTGCATAAGAAGTCTGGTCCCCTCCCGGTTGTTCCACATAATTTCTTGCGGATCGCGGGCAAAGAGGCGGTAGTCGGCGGCGACATGGAACAGAAAACGTGCGCCCGCCATGGCCCGCGCGACCGAGGCCGCGTCGCGCATGTCGCCTTCCACGATCTCGAGGTCGAGACCGGCGAGATTTGTTCGCTTGCTGGTTGGCCGCAGCAAGGCGCGGACGCGATAGCCGGAGCGGATCAGGGCATGCGCCACCGCGGACCCGACGAAGCCCGAAGCTCCCGTGACCAGAACCTTGTCCCCTGCCACGCCGCCCGACCTCCGCTCAAATTTCCAAAACCGGGTTACTCGCCACGCCGGGCCGACACTACCACGTAATCATGTGGCCTCGGCAATCCGCTTGTTATTACGAATAATTCGGATTTCACACGATCAATTTATCACCGCTGAAGTGGACGCAAACGCGGCAGGGGGGTACGGATGATTTCGAGTTCCCAAACAAAAGATCTTGGTAGAGTCCCGTAATGAACGAACGCGCCACCTCCATGACGAAATCCGCTACTCCCGAGCAAACGCCGTCCCCGCGCGCGCTTTTGCAGCTCGCGCCATACCTTTTGCGCTACGCCAAAACCGCCGCGGCCACCCAATCCGCGACGGCACAAAACGGCGGATAGCATAACGGTATGGGGGCGAACCTCGAACCAGCGCCGTCAGCTCTGCGAGGAATGCCAGGTTCTCGCTTCTCCGGCATGGCTATTTAAAGAAGCACGACAAGTCATCCGCCATGGTTGGAACAAGCAGGCTGCGATCCAGGAACAGGTTCCTCAATTCGCAGCTTGTTTCAGCAATAAGGTGGCATCCATAGCAGGCGGCGCCGTGGGTCGCTCGATCACCGCTCCTGTCATCCGGTTCATGATCCGCGCAAACTGGATCGTTGGAGCAAATCCGTAGGCGTTCCAAGGCGCTCCGGAGGATATGCGCAAATCTGGGAGCGGTTGCGACGAGACCACCGAGTGTCCCCTGGGCACCCGCGCTCGCGGTGTAGATCAGAACGCCGCAGCGGTCGATATCGCCGCCCGTTCTGGATCCGGATAGCGCGTAAACTCGCTCTTTCAACGAACTGGCTGGGTATCCGCAGTCCAAGGCGATCTCGGCCATCAACGCGTGAGAGATACTGTGGAGAAGGACATATGGGGTCCCCGGGTAAGCGGGCGCTTTACCCGCAAACCGTCTCTGCCAATGGCCATAGCCGGACAGGAGTTTTTGGTGGCGATGCACCGTGGACTCTTTCTCGAGCCATTGCTCAATCGCCACTTCGTCAAAATGGACGAATATCTCCTCTCCAAACTGTTCAATCGCAGGCAACCAGTCAGCGTCACGCGAGATAGGTGCGCCGCGGACACTCAACTGAATATCTTCGATGTCGCCATCCGCACCCGTGGGGGCCGCTTCGAAACGCGTAAACCCATAGAGGCAAGACACCTCCCTCAAGCGATGAACAGCGACGAGGCTCTTGATCGCAGAAAGGTCGCTCTCGGCATCGGGATCCGCCCAAACATGACGTGGAAGAGTCTGAGCATAGAGCTTTGCGGCTGGGTGATTGTTGCCAATTTTCAGGCGGCCGCTTGC
>DATBYR010000361.1:0-2081 GCA_036513565.1 Methylocella sp.
TTCGAGCGGTCCGCTATGGTGCGAGGCGCGAAACAGGACCGCCTGTTGTTTCAGCATGGTGCCGCCTTCGCGGTTCTCCAGCACGCGCTCGACGATGTAATCTGCCTGGTCGTTCTCGTCGCCAACGCCGACGAGTTGCGGCCGCTCGGCGGCGGCGCGGTCGGTCCAGAGATTTTTGGTGAAGCGCTCGCTCGCGAGATCGATGACGCCGTTGGCGGCGGCGAGGATCGGCTGCGTCGAGCGATAGTTCCGATCAAGCGTGATGATCGCAGCCGGCGGGCTGAACTGACCGGGAAAATCGAGGATGTTGCGCACCGTCGCGGCGCGAAACGAATAAATTGACTGCGCATCGTCACCGACTACGGTGAGGCCGCGCCCGCCGGGCTTCAACGCCAAAAGGATCGAGGCCTGAAGGCGGTTCGTGTCTTGATACTCGTCGACGAGCACATGGTCGAAGCGCGCGCCGATTGCGACGGCAAGGCCCGGATCGCTGACCATCTGCGCCCAGTAGAGCAACAAATCGTCGTAATCGAGGACATTCTGTCGTTGGCCGCGTTTTGGCGGCGAAGGCGCTCGGCTGGACCGAGGTCCCGGTGATCGCGATCGAACATCTCGATGCCGCACAGCGGCGGGCCTTTGCAATTGCCGACAATCGCCTGACGGAAAACTCGACCTGGGACGACCGACTTTTGGCCGTGCAGCTCAAGGAGCTATCCATCCTCGATCTCAGCTTCGATCTTGAGGCAACCGGTTTCGATATGGGCGAGATCGATTTTAGGATCGAAAGCCTGGGCGAGAAGCCTGAGGCACCCGATCCGGCGGCTTCCCGTTCTCGTTGATGGTCACGGATTGGCTCATCGCCGTCATAAAGATGGTGGCGAAGTTTTTCGTGCCTTTGCTGCGCCCTTTCGGGGTGCCGGATTGGCCTTTGCGAAAACGGGTGTGAAGCGGCGGTTTGCCATAGCCGACATCATAACAAGGTTTTGTCATGCCTGCCTTCCAAGTTCCTCGGCGAGATCGGCAAAACTTTGCCCGCTCACGGCATGCCGCGCCTGACGACAAGGATATATATTCATATACTTCTGGTGTTTTACAAAATCTCGAAGCCGTGTCTTAATTCATGTGATTCATCATACAGGAGGGACCTTGGGAGGCCAGGAGTATGGCGTATCGCGTCCTTGCATTGACCATCGCCGCAGCGGTGAGCCTGGCTTCCGCCACGCTCGCGAAGGAGCATTGTCCGGTGGGACAAGTCTATTTTCGCTCGAAACACACTTGTGTTTGGAAGAGAACGGCGATCGCCCGCAAGATTTATCATTATCCGCGTCATGTCGCTGCGCAGGCAGACGAGGCCGCTATCCTCCACCACCGGCTCCGCCGGGCGCGTGCCGCCACTTCGGCGCGTTCAATTCCACTGCCGCCCGTCCGGCTCGTGGGGACGGGCAGGGTATCCGCTCCAGCACAAAATGAGACCGTTGACAGCAGCGGCTCCGTCCTACCCCCCACACCAGGAATTCAACCGACGTCGCCCTATGGCGCATTGGTACCGGTGTCCCCTGCCGAATAAGGCCCACCCGGGTCGCGATTGGCTACGGGACCGCAGAGGCAAACATATTTGATTTCCAGGTATTCTTCGATTCCGTAGCGTGAGCCTTCGCGCCCAATGCCGGATTGCTTAACGTCGCCGAAAGGCGCCTCAGCCGTCGAAATGATCCCCTCATTGACTAACTTATTGATAAAAGAATAATTGCTAGAAGCGGGGAGCGGCCTTCCCCACCGTCTTCCCCACCGCGAAACATAGGTTCAGGCGGATAAGGGCAGACAATTTGGCACGGCCACCTCCATCATGATCGAAGGAAGGCGGTTGCTCGCCTTCACCGCGCGCATTTAATATTTGCGAGCAAGGTTTCCAAAAGCCAGCCACCCATGAATCACCGAACAAGTGATTTGGGAATCCCTTGACCTATATTTTCCGATATCCGTCCACACGGCCTAACGCATTTTAGGCACAGAAACCGCCTCGTAGTAGGACGATTCATCTTCCGGATAGTACCGAATTATTTCTACGTCATGCCCTTCAC
>DATBYR010000362.1:0-4674 GCA_036513565.1 Methylocella sp.
CGTAGACGTCCAATCCATCGACCTCGTCACGAAGAGTGGCTCCGGTCTCTGCGATATCCTTCTTTATGTCTTCGTGAAACTGAGCTCGCCGTTTTCCCGTCCCGAAGTCCACGCCCAACCTCCGCACAACACCGCCTAGTAGCATCGCGTTTAGAACGCGAGTGCCAAATCCTCGCGCCTCTCCCTCTGACGCATATGCGCAAGATTCGATGGCCAGCCCCCGGCTTGTACTAAGCGTGCCAGTCCTAGCCTTCAGCTTCAACGGGTGAGGGCAGAGCGTCGTCTGGAGGTTCACTTCCGTTTGGTCTGAGGCGACCGCCATTCCGAGGCGGAATAGAAGACGAAAACAGAAATTTGACATCGATCTCTCCTCAGCGTGCTGAAGCCCCATAGGCCCAAAGCTCATGGGGTGCCACGCTTGCTGGCCTTCGGTTCATTAGGTCGTCCAATTGGATAAAGACGCTAATTTCCGGTAATGGCGCACTGGCGTCATTCAGGTGGCTTTCGCCAGTGACGGCTCCCCACCCATCGCTGAAATTCACACTGGGACACTCCCTAGCCTTCGGCATATTTCCACGGCTGGGCAAAATGGTTTACCTTAGATTCGAAATCTTTGTTTTGGAGCCCCGCCATGCCACATCCGCATTTGAACGGCATTCCGTCCAAAAATGCGCCGCGAGCGGAACGCTACGAAGCCGGCCGGGCGCTGCGCAAACGCGTGGCGCGCGAAACCCATGCCGAGTGCCCGCCGGCATCCCGCCGCGACCCGGTTGCTATTCTGGCCCTGCCCGACGGCGAGCGCATTCCGGAACTTTTGCCGGTCCGCTATCAGCGCATGTTGCAATCGCCCTTCACCTTCCTGCGCGGCGCCGCCGCGGTGATGGCGCATGATTTGGCTGCCTCGCCGCAAACCGGCGCCCATGTGCAGGCCTGCGGCGACTGCCATTTGCTGAATTTCGGGGTTTTCAACACGCCGGAAGAGCGCGTCCTCTTCGACATCAACGATTTCGACGAGACACTGCCCGGCGTCGATTTCACGGTGGACCTGAAACGGCTCGCGGCCAGCGTCGCGGTGGCCGCTCTTGATGCAAACATGCCAGCCAAAAAGGCCCGCGCCTTTGCCCAAGCCACGGCGAAATCCTATCGCGAATTCATCCTCGACCTCGCCACGATGTCGCCTCTCGAAGTTTGGCACACGCGGATAGACATTAGCCGCGAGGTCAAGCGGATCGATGATTACAGGCTGCGCGAAAAAATCCTTTCGACCTTAGTGAAGGCAAAAAAAGATCTAGCGGCAGACGACAATTTCCCGCATCTCGCGACGACGAAAGCGGACGTCGCCCATATCGAGGACCGTTCGCCCTTGATCTATCACTTCGATACCGCGACAACCGAGAGCTACAAGATTCATGCGCATGCCGCCTTCGCCGATTACGAAACCACTCTCCCGCCCGAAATGGGCGCGCTCATGGAACATTATGCGCTTGCCGATGTCGCCATCAAGGTCGTTGGCGTCGGCAGCGTCGGCACCTTTTGCGCGATCGGGCTTTTCATGACGGCGGATGGTGAGCCTTTGTTCTTGCAAGTCAAGCAGGCGCTTGCTTCGGTACTCGAAACGATCGTTGCGCCGCCGCCGGGCCTCGTCCAGCAAGGCAGACGGGTCGTCGAGGGCCAGCGCGCGATGCAGGCCGCGAGCGATTTTTTTCTGGGCTGGACGGAAGACCCGAAGACCAACCGGCATTTTTACGTCCGCCAGCTCAAGAACCGCCGTCTCGGTTCGATCGGCGAGGTCATCGAAGGCAACGCGCTCGATGTCTATGCGAACCTTTGCGGCAGGACGCTTGCCCGGGCACATGCGCGCGGCGGCGACCCTGCCCTGCTCGCCGGCTATATGGGAAAATCAGAAGTGCTCGACGACGCGCTTGCTTCATTCGCGATGGCCTATGCCGCGCTGACAAAGGCTGACCATGCCCAGCTGAAGGCCGCGATCGGCGCAAAGGTAGGCCTTGCGAGCAAGTGATTGCATCCGGTCGGCCGCCCGCTATGCGGCAAGGGATTTGCGCCAGGATCTTGCAGCCGGGCTGGCGCTCGCCGCCGTCGCCCTTCCCACGCAAATGGCGACCGCGCATCTTGCCGGCTTTCCGCCCACCGCAGGCTTGACCGCTTTCGCGGCCGCATCGATCGGCTTCGCGGCCATCGGCGCCAATCATTTTCTTGTGGCCTGCGCCGATTCGACCATCGCCCCGATTTTCGCCGGCGGCCTTGCTACCTTGGCCGCCTCCGGAAGCGGTGACTATTTTGCGCTTTGCGGAAGCTTTGCACTTATGGCCGGGGGAATTCTTGTCTGCTGCGGCGTATTCCGGCTCGGTTGGATCGCCGACCTCGTATCGAGGCCGGTCACAATTGGGTTCCTGGCCGGCATCGCCTGTCATATTGTTATCTCCCAGCTTCCTCCTCTTCTAGGAATAGCAGCTCCCGAAGGCGGCCTGTTGCAGAAAGCTTTCGTAATCGGGGGCAAGCTTGGCGAGTCCAATCGCGTTTCGCTCGGGCTGGGGCTCGCTGTCTTTGCCGTGACGGTTTGCGCGGAATGGATCAGCCCGCGCATTCCGGGCGCGCTGGTGGGCATCATGGCGGCAACTGTCGCGGTCTATTGGTTTGGGCTTGAGCGCGATGGCGTCGCGGTTCTGGGACAATTACCAGGCGAATTTCCGCGTCTTCGTGCCCCTTCGATCGAATTCGCGGACCTCGTTCAAACCACGCCGCTCGCTTTCGTCGTCGTCGCCACCATCATGGTGCAAACCGCCGCAACGACGCGCTCGTTCGTCCCGGTCCCTGGCGCCCCCGCCTCCATCAATCGCGACTTTACCGGTGTCGGCGTGGCAAATCTGATGGCGGGCCTATTCGGCGCCTTTCCTGTCAACGCAAGCCCGCCATTGACCGGGGTCGTGGCCGAGACGGGAGGACGCAGCAAGCTCGCGGGGCTCGTGGCAGTCGCGCTTATCCTTGGCATGGCCGGTTACGGCACGGCACTTCTCGCCCATGTCCCGCTGGCCGCGCTCGCGGGCATTCTGATCTTCGTCGCAATGCGGATCGTGCGCTTGGGGGAAATCATCACGATTTTTCGCCATGCTTCCGGCGAGTTCATGTTGATCCTTGCGACCGTGACCGCGATCATCGTCCTCCCCGTGGGAACAGGCGTTGCGGCCGGCATCGTGCTTTCGCTGCTGCATGGCATATGGTCCACGACCCGCGCCCGTCTCATCACCTTCGAAAGGGTTCCAGGAACCTCGATTTGGTGGCCGCCGGGCCGCGATCTCGAGGGCGAGACGATCGAGGGCGTGCTGGTCATCGCTTTCCAAGCCCCCCTCTCCTTCCTGAACGCCTATAAGTTTCAAGACGGCGCGCGCCGTGCCGCAAGGCAAAGCCGTACTCCGCTCGACCTCATCGTTCTGGAGGCAAGCAGCATCGTTGAAATCGACTTCACCGCCGCGCAAATTCTCATTGAATTCATCGAATTTTGCGCGCAATCGAAAATCGGCTTTGCGATTGCCCGCCTCGAATCGGTGCGCGCGGGGGAAGCTTTCGAGCGTTTGGGAGTGACCGATGCCGTGCATCGGGACCATTTCTTTCACAGCGTGGACGAAGCGATTAGGGCGCTCGCGAAAAAGACGAATGAGTTTCCTGAAGATAAGGAGTAGAAGCCGAGTTGGATGGAGAACCGCGCGGGGCAAGTTGGAGGCTTGGCGCGGCGGCCGGCCGCAATCCGCGGATGCTTGAAGGAGATTGTTTTGATGGGTTTATTCCCGGAATTGCGCGGCGTGGCACACTTCGCTTGTGACCCGCGGCCGCGGCGGAGCGATTCGCGCGCCGCTTTGATGGTCGCTTGCGCGCTGGTCTTGGCCGCCGCCGGTAGCCTCGGGCCCATCCCCGGCCCGGCCTTCGCGAGGGGACCTGACTCCGTCGCCGATCTCGCGGACGCGGTCAGCGATGCCGTTGTGAATATCTCGGCAACGCAGACCATGGACGACAAGCGCGCCGAGAATGCACCGCAATTGGAGCCGGGCACGCCCTTCGACGATCTTTTTGAGGAGTTCTTCCGGCGCCACCAGCAGGGCGGCAATGACCGGCAAGATCAAAAACAACGCCAACGCAAATCGAATTCGCTCGGCTCCGGCTTCGTCGTCGATCCATCCGGAGTTGTCATCACCAACAATCACGTCATCGCCGACGCCAATGAAGTAACGGTCATTTTCGCCGATGGCCAGAAGCTGAAGGCGGAAGTGGTTGGGAAGGACGAAAAGGTCGATGTCGCGGTGCTTCGGGTGAAGCCGGAAAAGCCGCTCAAGGCGGTGAAATTCGGCGACAGCGAAAAGATGCGCGTGGGCGATTGGGTGGCGGCCGTTGGCAACCCCTTCGGGCTTGGCGGCACGGTCACCGTGGGAATCATCTCGGCCCGCCATCGCAACATCGAGTCGGGTCCCTACGACAATTATTTTCAGACCGACGCGGCGATCAACAAAGGCAATTCGGGTGGACCCTTGTTCAACATGGAAGGCGAGGTGATCGGGATCAATACGGCGATCCTGTCGCCGAGCGGCGGCTCGATCGGGATCGGCTTCGCCACCCCCGCCGCGACGGTTATTCCGGTCATCGATCAACTGGAAAAGTTCGGCG
>DATBYR010000363.1:0-2176 GCA_036513565.1 Methylocella sp.
TATCGGCGCGAGCGCGGTTCCCCAGTCGACTGCGCAAAGCCAGCCGGCGTTGCAGTGAGTGAGAATATTCACTGGACGATCAGGACACCGGAGCGCCACCGCGCTTATGAGCGCCGCGCCATGTTCGCCGATCGCGTGACAAGATCGTATGTCCTCCTCGGCGATCGCCGCAGCTTCGCTATAAGCAAGCGGGCGCCGCATTGGCGGCGGCGCAGAAAAGAGCCGATCGCGCAAGCGGTCCAGCGCCCAACGTAAATTGACGGCGGTCGGCCGTGATCCAAGCAGTTCGGCATAGGCGGTTTCGATGGCATTGTCAGTCGGGTCGTCGGCGACGGCGAGCGCCAAGCCATAGGCCCCAGTTACCCCGATCAACGGCGCGCCACGCACAATCATGTTCTTGATCGCCTCCGCGGCGTCATGGAACGAGCGGAGCGTTTGCGTTTCGAAAGCGTGCGGCAACTTGGATTGATCGATGACCTCGACGCTTCGCCCGTCCGCGTTCAGCCAGATTGTCCGGTAATGGCGGCCGCTTATCTTCATGACTGCGATTTCCAATTCGGAGAGTCGCCGGCCGGTGAGTCGCTACCGCCAAAGCGCAGCGCTCGTCTATTTTCGGGGAGGACGACGTTGGATGGAACCGCCGGCGATGAAGGCCGCGCTGTTTCGTCTTTCATCCGCCGATTACGGCACCCTCAAGGTTGAGAATTTCCTTCTTCACAGGCTTTGGCAACACCAAGACCTGGACACTGGGCGTGGTTTTGACGCAAAGTGTAACTAACGTCGGACCGTGGGATCATCAAGGCAAGAAAGTATCTTTCGTTCGCGTGCGATCCGTCGGGATCATTTCGAATCACCGAAGATCGGCTGCGATCTCATCCAGCGCCAGTGTCCGCTCCTGGTGCAAAGCAGAAATTCAGACTGACCCACTACCTCCCGCGGCTTGCCCGATGCCTCAGCGCGGCCTATATTCCCTCGCTCGCCAGGGGTGCTGCCGGTAACGGCGGCTGAGATCAAACCCGTCGAACCTGAATCTGGGTAATGCCAGCGCAGGGACCGGCAAAGCAAAGACGAGCCGCCGCTTCGCATCCGCCTCCCGCCTCGCTGGAAGAAGCCAAGACCATGATCACTTCAAGTTGAATCGCTCATGGTCTCTATGTCTTTGTTTTATCGCATGATCTTATCCAAAAAAGTCTGCAACTTTTTGGGATCATGCTCGAATTGGAGGACCGCGATGAATATTTTGGACAAGCCGCAAAACCTCGTTCCACGAAGCGTGACGAGCGGGCCGTTGCCGGGCTCGAAAAAGATTTATCATCATCCGCGAGGCCGCGCGGACATCGCGGTCCCGTTTCGTGAAATCGCGCTCGATCCTTCCGCGAACGAGCCGCCGGTCAGGGTTTACGACCCCTCGGGGCCCTACACGCAGGACGCGGTTTCGATCGATCTCTCCAAAGGGCTTGCCCCAATTCGCGAGCCCTGGCTTGCCGCCCGGCAACGGCTCGACACCTACGCCGGGCGCGCGGTGCGGCCCGAAGATAATGGTGGCGCCGCGCCGGACCGCCGCGTGCCGCCCTGCCCCGCGAACAGGCCTCCGCGCAAGGGCCGCGATGGGGCGCTGGTCACCCAATATGAATTTGCCCAGGCCGGCATCGTCACGGAAGAGATGATTTTTGCCGCGGCGCGGGAAAATCTCGGTCGCGAACAGGTGCTCGAAGACGCGGAGGCGCGACTCGCCGATGGCGAGAGTTTTGGCGCCGCGATCCCTTCCTTCGTCACGCCCGAGTTCGTCCGCGACGAAATCGCGCGGGGCCGCGCGATCATCCCCGCCAACATCAATCATCAGGAATTGGAGCCGATGATCATCGGCCGCAATTTCCTCGTCAAGGTGAATGCCAATATCGGCAATTCGGCGGTGACCTCTTCCGTCGCCGAGGAAGTCGAGAAAATGGTCTGGGCGATCCGCTGGGGTGCCGACACCGTCATGGATTTGTCGACCGGGCGCAATATCCACAATATCCGCGACTGGATCATGCGAAATTCGCCGGTGCCGATCGGCACGGTTCCAATTTACCAGGCGCTCGAAAAGGTGGACGGCGATCCCGTAAAACTTACTTGGGAAATTTTCCGCGACACCTTGATCGAGCAGGCCGAGCAGGGCGTCGATTATTTCACGATC
>DATBYR010000364.1:0-2765 GCA_036513565.1 Methylocella sp.
AGACGAGCGAGACAAGGCAGAGTGCCAGCGCTCCCCCTGTCCTTATCTTCGCTCGAATCGGCATCGCAGCCTACTTCAGCTCGTCCACGAGCTTCTCGGCATGCTTTTGATGCTCCTTGAAGAGCTTGAGGCCGGTTTCCAACAAGCTCTTGAGCTGCGCGTTCTGCGCGGCGGGAATCAGCGTCGATTCGAGCGCTCCATTGACGGCCTCATGATAAGCGACTTCGTTCTCGGCATAGGCTTTGTCAAAGGCGGTTCCGCTCAATCCCCGCAGCTCTTCCCGCTTCCTGGACGCGTCCCGGTACATGGATTTGCTGGTATCGTTGGTCTCCGCCTCCACCTTCAGCTTGTCGAGCAAGGCGAGCACCTTGTTATTCACCGCCAAGTGATCCCGAATCATCTCCTCGGCGAAGGCACGGACCGCCTTGTTGTGCGTCTTCTTCAGCGCGTCAATGGCCTGCTCGATGTCGATCTGGCCCGCCGTGTAGGCAATGTCGGCGATTTGGGGATCGGTGGGTTTTCCGGTGCTCTGAGCCATGGCGCTTGCCGCGGCGAAACAAACGGCGGCAGCCAAAACCGAGCTCTTTAATAAGGAACTTATATGGAACATACTGACCTCCCTGACCTGAATGTAAACAGCCCTCTCTGGCGGGCTGTCGTGGGCATTGGACGCGGCAGCGGCAAAATGTCAACCGGCCGCAACTGCGACAGCCGGAAACCGTATAGTTGCCGAACCTCGACCTCGTCGCCGCAGGCGATATCGGTCAGTAGCTCGCCTTTCAGGCTTCAAGCCCGGCCCCGTAGTGCGGTGCGGGTTCCGCGCTGTTCGAAGGGATGCCGCGATGACCGATCGTATTTTGGAGTTCCTCCGCAACTGCCACGAAGAAGGGCCGTGCCTGGTCCCCGATCTCGATGGCGTGCGCGACGATATGCGGCTTTTACCAATTAGCCACGCGAGCATCGAAAACGGATATTGACGAATCGCCATCTGCGTTCGCGTCAACCGGAGGGTTTCGTTGGAACGTTCGCTGCAAAAGGGAGCGCTTAGTTTTCTCGACGCGCTCGCAATGGCCGTCGCGGGCTCGGCTCCGGCTTATTCGATCACCGTCACCACCGCCGCCCTCGTTGCCGCGGCCGGAATTGCTGGACCAGCGGCGCTCTGGATCGCGGCGCTGCCAATGATCGGCATCACCGTCGCTTTCGCCTATCTGAACCGGTGGCGGCCGGATGCCGGGGCGGCCTATGCCTGGGTTGGCCGCGCAATGCACCCGGCGCTGGGCTTCCTTGCAGGGTGGGCGCTCCTCAGTCTCTCGACTATCTTCAATGTTGCCGCGGCGCTCCCGGCGGGGCAGGCGACGCTCGACCTTTTGGCGCCGGGCCGGAGCCACGACGTTGTGTGGGCAACAGGCGCCGGGGCGGTCTGGTTCCTCGGCGTGCTGGCGCTCGTCACCTCCGGCATTAGGGCGAGCGCCAAGGCGCAGGTGGTTTTCACTTTGCTCGAGGTCTTCGCCGTCGTTCTCCTGTGCGGCCTCGCGATCTGGAACGCACGCGCCACGCCGGCCGTCGCTTTCTCGTGGGATTGGTTTTTGCCTTCGGGTTTCGGCTCGCTCCAATCATTTTCGGCCGGAATGTTGGTGGCGCTTTTCTACTATTTCGGCTGGGACGTATCCGCGAATCTCGCGGAAGAGACGGCCGGCGCCAACACGGCCGGGATCGCCTGCATCCTAGGCGTGTTGGTGACCGTCGGCCTGTTTGTTCTGGCGCAGGTCGCGGTCCAGATGGCTCTGACGCCCAGCGAGATTCAGACGAATGGCGGCAACCTGCTCCCGGCCCTTGGCGCCGCGGCGCTCCCGGCGCCATGGAGCGCCATCGCCGTCCTGGCGGTTTTGGTCAGCGCCGTCGCGACGATGGAGACGCAGCTCCTCCAGTGCACAAGGCTGTTGTTTTCCATGGCGCGCGACCGGGTGATCGGCGAAGCGATGGGCAAGCTCCATCCTCGCTTTCAGACGCCCTGGCTTGCGGGCTTCGCTGTCGCTGGTGTCTCGCTCCTTTTGTTCGCCGGCTCGGCCACCGTGCCATCCATCAACGCGTTGATGAGCGACCTCATCAATGCGATAGGCGTGCAAGTCGCCTTCTATTATGCCTTGGCTGGCATCGCTTGTGCTTGGCATTACCGTAAGTCGATGAGCAGCGGTTGGAGGACAATCGCATTCGCTGTGATCGTCCCGTTGACATCGGCGCTCTTCGTCGCCGGGGTCGGGATCTACCAGCTGCCGCACATTGGCTGGCGCGTTTCGTTCCTCAGCATCGGCTCAATCGCGATTGGGGTGGCGCCATTGGTGTACTACCGCCGGCGCTATCGCGGCCACTTTTATCACGATGAATTCGGCAGGTGATCCGCGCCTCGCGGTTGCGATCGGTTTGCTGAGTAAGCCTATGAAAGACAGTGCGGCGCTTTCGCAGCAAGTAAGATTTAACCATTCGCATCCGGTAAGCCGCGCATTTTTTGAAAAAACCTCTTGTAATGCGCGGAGAATCGCATATTTTCGACACTGCCCAATTTCGCACGTGCCTGTGGTCGTGTGGCGGTCGGCGGGGATCCGGACAAGAGGCCGGTTAACCGTCTAAAAAGGACCGGCAGCCGGAGGCGAACCGGCGAACCCCGCCAAACGGGGGACGCGACTTAAAGCAACGACGGACCGGGCTTTTTCGTCTCTGCCAGCCTCCAAAGCTGGCTTACCGAAGAGGCTAGTCTTTCTTGCCGG
>DATBYR010000365.1:0-6499 GCA_036513565.1 Methylocella sp.
CGTGGGGTGCCTATGGTCTCGAGAGTGTCGTCACTTGGACTCTCACCCCTACGAGCACGGGGACCCACCTGCGCATGGAGCAGTCGGGCTTCCGGCCGGATCAGCAGCAGGCCTACCAGGGCGCCAAGGGCGGGTGGCAGCGGTTCGTCGGCACCCTGGAACGGGTTGTCGCCAATCTAGACTAACAGGATACATAGAAGTGCTCGGAAGAAAGAACTACGCGCAAGAAGAAATCGACGCAGCCCGAGCAATGGTTGAGGCGGATCTTCGTGCTTACAAGCGCCTCCCTCCCCGACGCGGCGAAGACAAAGGAGTTTGAAACTGTCTTCTTCAACCGGGCGGTCCTTCTCTTGGACTACATGTTCGTGCATCGCCTACTGGCATCGAGGGCAAGGATGGCAATCCGTTGAACGAGGTCCGTGTCCTGTGTAACTCGATCCTGCTCAACAAGGGCAGGCTGCAGATCGACAAACTCCCAGGGTTGGCCGACGTCCGCCAGTGCTGCACTCAAGCTCCCACCGGATACGTCCGTGCTGAAACTCAAGGACGGCGACGAAGTGAAGCTAAGCGAAATTGACTTCGTGCGACTCGCCAAAGCCTTCTTCGCTGAACTCGAAAAGAAGTACTTGTAAGCATGGGGACAGGCCGCATCGCAAGGGTGACTTCACCTAGTATTCTGTGCCTTTGGCGGAATGCACAATCGGCTTTTGCCTCAAGCACCGATGATTGAGCAGTGGCTGATCGGACTCGTGAGTTCCTTTTGCCATGATCGCTTCAATCGTAATCGCGCAAGGTTTCAAGCCGCCTTGGTCTTGAGGTCCGGCGCTACCTTAAAACTCGCTTCGGTCTTATCCTTGATCTCGTCGAGCGTGACGCCATCGGCGAGTTCGACGAGGGTCATGCCCGTGCCTCCCGCCGTGTCGATCGAAAAAACCGCAAGGTCGGTGATCACGAGGTCGATGACCGCCGTGCCGGTCAGCGGCAAAGTGCACTTGTGCAGGAGTTTTGGTTGTCCCTTCGCCGTGTGTTCCATGACCACCACGACACGTTTGACGCCGGCGACGAGGTCCATCGCCCCGCCCATGCCTTTCACCATCTTGCCCGGGACCATCCAATTGGCGAGATCGCCGCGTTCGGTGACTTCCATCGCGCCGAGGATCGCGAGATCGATATGCCCGCCGCGAATCATGCCGAAACTGTCGGCGGACGAGAAATAGCTTGTGGTCGAGAGTTCCGTGATCGTCTGCTTGCCGGCATTGATGAGGTCGGCGTCTTCCTCCCCCTCGTAGGGAAACGGTCCCATGCCGAGCATGCCGTTCTCGCTCTGCAATTGCACATTCATGCCGGGCGGGATGAAATTTGCCACGAGCGTCGGAATGCCGATTCCGAGATTGACATAAAATCCATCGCGCAATTCCTTCGCCGCGCGCGCCGCCATCTGATCCCTGGTCCAGGCCATTGCGAGTGTCTCCTTAAGCGGCGTTACGCGGGCGAGTGGTACGCTGTTCGATTGGTTTGGCGGCGTTCGGCGCATGCACGATGCGCTGGACGAAAATGCCCGGCGTATGGATCGCCTCGGGATCGATTTCTCCCGCCGCGACGAGATGCTCGACCTCCGCGACCGTCACCTTGCCGGCGGTGGCCATCATCGGATTGAAGTTGCGCGCCGTCTTGCGATAGACAAGGTTGCCTTCGCTATCGCCCTTATATGCGTGGACGATCGCGACGTCGGCGACGAGTCCGCGCTCCATGACATAGGTCGCGCCGTCGAAGTCGCGCAGCTCCTTCCCATCGGCAATGATGGTCCCCACGCCCGTTTTTGTGAAAAACGCGGGGATGCCCGCGCCGCCTGCCCGGATCCGCTCCGCCAGGGTGCCTTGCGGATTGAATTCGAGTTCGAGTTCGCCGGAAAGATACTGCCGCTCGAAAAGCTTGTTCTCGCCGACATAAGACGAGATCATTTTTTTGATCTGTCGGGTCTCGAGGAGGAGCCCCAGGCCCGCGCCATCGACGCCCGCGTTGTTCGAGATCACGGTCAAATCCTTGACCTTGAGGTCACGAATGGCGGCGATCAGCATTTGCGGGATGCCGCAAAGACCAAATCCCCCGGCCATGAGGGTCATCCCGTCCTTGAGGATGCCGGCCAGGGCCGCGTGTGCATCGGGGAAAATCTTGTTCATGCATGGTCCTCGGCTGCGGGCATTCGGCTTTCTCGCACGGCGTCCGGCTTGCCACGGCGCATTTACGCAAAGCCGCCTGCTTCAGGCGGGGCATGGAAGGGTTGGCGACCCATGTTTGATTAGCGCGCGTTTGGTTGGAACTGGAATAGTGTATATGCGAGGCGATGATTTTGCCAGAGGTGGCCGGGCTTATGCGGGGCTGGCTCCGGCAATGGCCTTGCCGGAGAGGCTACGCGCCCCGGGCACGAACTTCCGACGCGCGTCGCGGCGATCAAGGGACTTTTGGATCGCGCATATGGCAAGTGCTTCAGCCTGTCTCTGGCGAAGGCGGCGGCCCAATGATGGTGCAAGTTATTGCCGACCTACCGCGTCAGGACGCGGGAGCGATCGCTGCCTTGTAGGCCCTCCCGAAAAGCCTAGTCCGGTAGGCCGTTCTCTCGTTCAAATACTTCTCCCGGCGGATCCGCCAAAAGCCCGCGCCGACGCATATCACTATTTTGGCTTGGGACCGGGCGGACCGCCGGGCACCCCAGGAGGCGGAATGACCGGCGTCGAATTAGGCTCCGGAACTGGTGCAGGTTTCACAATTTCGGGGTCGACACCAGGCGGAGGCTTGATCACGCCCCCGCTCGCGTCCAATTTGTCGCTTAGATTTTTTTCATGGTTATCGTCTGCGCTTCCGCCTGGCGCACCACCGGGGCGCAACGCATCCGGCCGCGACAAATCCTTCTCTGGAATCGTCTGGTTGCCGGCAGGATCTCCTGGCGCGGTCTGCGCCGACGTGCCCGCGGCCCCTAGTCCCGACAATCCTGTAAAAAACAGCAGTAACACAGCTTTCATCAGCCGTCTCCGTTGAAACTTACAGCAATCAACGCTGAAGATCGCTGCTTCGTTCCGTGAGCGAACAGAGCCGCCGCCAACCGCGATTCTTGGGGACAATTAAATTTCAAATTGAGACACAAGCGCGCGCCTCTGGGGACCGCGGGTTAAGACCTGATTAACCATGTTTTTGATTTTCATGTTCGTGGTCAAACACGATGTTCGTGCGCGTTGGTTCCACACCAGCGGCGATAGCGGTATGGGCTGCATCGCAGGAGATGGAGGCGTCGAGGAGCAAAACATGGCAAAATCACTTACAAGGCAAACTTTTGGCGTGTCTTCACAAGCTGTGCTGGAGCTTATTGAACCTTCGGACAAGGTCGCTTGGTTATCGGAAGCCGGATATTCCTACGAGACGAAGCTACGCGAGCTGGAGCGTCAATTCGAGTCCAAGGCGGACGAGTTGCGTGACGAATATCTCGCGATCGTCCTGCAAATCCACGAATCGCCGGAGCGGTGAGAGCGGCCGTGGCAAGCGCAATCCGTCTGGGGATATGGACGATGAAGCCACGTCAAATTGTCCCGCCATGGCCGTGCTTGTCCGCATCAAGCGCCGTCGAAAACTTCGAACCTGGTCACATCGCATGATCGCCATGCATGGGGTCTTGCACCGGCGCCGGGTCTTCCTTCGGCGCCGTGTCGTCCTGTTCGACCATGAAGTGGATCGGCACGCTGTGCAACTTCTCGAACACAAGCGTGCCATTGACCGTCGTGTCCTCGATCAAGGCCTTGCTGATCTTGCCGAACTTGAACTGATACTTGGTCGAGGGCAGTTCGATGCTGCCATGCGGCTTAATGAGCAGCCCATGCTCGACGATCTTCGAACTGAATTTGCCATCTTTTTCGATAATTTGATAGAGAACGCCGGTACCGACTCCGTCAACAGTCGCCCCAAGGAGCGTCTCCGGTTCGTCGCCGTCGTTTTCGATCTCAATGATGCAGGCATAGGTGCTGGGAGCGCCCGCCGCCGCCTCGCGAATCCACGGATGCCCGATCTTTAACTTGCCGGCGACTTCTTGATGCGCCGATCCGGGCGAGGCAGGCCCGATCGCGAGGGCCGCCGCCAAGGCATAGGCAGAAATCGAAATCCTCACGAGCACTTCCTCCAGTTTCATCGATCCGGCATAAATCGATTGTTGTGGCGGCAATGAACACGAAATGGTCTCGCCCGGCAACAATTGGGCGTCTTTGGGAGTCCCACGGCACGGTCAATTCATGTTGATCGCTCAGGCGCCGGCAGCGCCGCGGCGAGGGCGGCGGCTCGCTTCGATCTATATCCGCTCCGATCCATATTATGTATTTGGCTGAGTGGCCGGCGCTTTTCCTTGGCCGCGTCAATACCGCTACGCCGGGCCGCGCCGTGCGTTTGCAAGCTCCTGGCGCTCCCTAGGGGAATCGAACCCCTATTTTCGCCGTGAGAGGGCAGAAACTCGCTTCACCCAGCTCTATGGCGCTCTCCTAACTCATTGATATTCCATATTTTGGCTTTCCATGACTTTATACTTGTGCACCAAACTCTATGACGCTATATTGGACAAGCATTGGACAAAGGGAGTTTTCGCCATGTCAAAAACCGTACGCGAACGCAAGCTAGATAGCCCGGCCGCGCGCGCTAAGCTTAAGTCTTCCGGGAAGCCATATTGGCGCGCGATCGATACCGGACTCCACCTCGGTTACCGCAAGGGACTGAGCGGCGGGAAATGGGTCATTCGCCGGTATCTTGGTAACGAAAGATATGCCGTCGAGACGATCGGGACCGCCGACGATCATTCCGCCTCCGATGGCTCCGATGTTCTCGACTTCTTTCAAGCCCAGCGCAAGGCTCGCGAGTTCGCAGCGCTTGCCAAGGCGCCAGAGTCGCCGCGCGGTCCGTTCACGGTCGCGGTAGCGCTCGACGCCTATTTCGAGCGTCTAAAGCACGAAGGCTCAAAGTCACTTGCCGACGCGCGCGGCCGGGCGCGGTTGCATATCCTCCCCGTGCTTGGAGCCGTGCCGGTCGCGGACTTGACGCGGGACAAGTTGTCACAATGGCTTACGGGCGTGGCAGGGAAGGCCAATAACGGCCAAGACGACGACTCGGTGCGCCAGCGCCGGGCAAGCGCAAATCGCGTCCTGACGATCTTGAGAGCCGCGTTAAATCAGGCCTTCCGCGATGGCAAGATCAACAGCGACGTCGCATGGCGGACGGTGAAATCTTTTCGCGAAGTTGACGCGCCCCGCTTGCGCTATTTCACGAAAGATGAAGTCACCCGGCTAGTAAATGCCGCGCAAGGCGATTTCCGGAATCTTGTTCTGGCCGCTCTGCATACGGGTTGCCGCTATGGCGAACTGACGCGCCTTCGCGCCGGCGACTTCAACCCGGATAGCGGCACGGTCTTTGTTGGCCAGTCGAAAAGCGGCAAAGCCCGGCATGTCGTCTTGACTGACGAAGGACGACGGTTTTTCGAGACACAGACGGCGGACCGTCCGGGCGATGCTTTGATGCTTGCCCATGCGGATGGCTCGGCATGGGGACCGTCGCATCAGATAAGGCCCATGGCAGAAGCTTGCCGGGCCGCGCGGATCACGCCGGCGGCCGGGTTCCATATTTTACGACACACGGCGGCGAGCCACAACGTCATGTCCGGGGTTCCGCTGAACGTTGTCGCGCATAATTTGGGCCATGCCGATACGCGGATGACCGAAAAGCACTATGCGCATCTGGCGCCGTCGTACGTCGCCGAAACGATCCGCAGACTGGCGCCGGAATACGGAACGGCAGACGAGACCAAAATTGTTTCGATCGCGCGGGGGTTGAGCGATGGAAAATGAATGCGATGATCTCACATCAGACGCCGCCGCAAGGGAATTTTTGGGATATGTCGAGGAATCCGCAAGAGGTGCGCTACACCCGATAAACGATCGTGTACTGACTAACGAAGACCGCCAAACTCTCGAAACCGGTCTAGAAAAGCTGCGGCCAGCTTTCGAGGAGCTCGCCGCCGTCATTCGCGAAACCGCCAAGCCTGGGATTGGGCCTGTAGGTTGGGGCGCTTTACACAGGGTTATGGGGTGGGCGTACCTAATTGGTTGTAAATCGGATGTGCAAGACAGCGCTGACCCATATTTGCAATCGTGCCGAGCAAAGGGGCCGCGCTGCAGTCGTCAAAACCCTATCGATCAAGATATTTTCGAATTACTAGTGAAGCGTGGACGTTCGACTCCTGCGAGCGAGATCGAAACAGAGCTTATTAAGCAGGGTGTCAAAAAGGATGATCCTAGTAGTGATCCAACCCGCAAGAAAGCTGCGTGGGCAAAGCGCGTATCCGGCGTAAGAAAGCGCATATCATAGCATTTTTTACCCCTAGCCGCTTCCGGTAAACTAACACTAAGGCAGCGCACGCAAGCGCGGGCCATGTATGTCGTGTTCCTTCAACTTATGGAGAGCACGATCGAATGAG
>DATBYR010000366.1:0-6461 GCA_036513565.1 Methylocella sp.
CATCGCCTCATGGGCATAGCCCGCGTTCATCAGCGCGAGCAACGTGAAGGTCGCGTCGCGCAGCCAGCAGAAACGGTAGTCCCAATTGCGGGAGCCGCCCATTTGCTCCGGCAGCGAGGTGGTCGGCGACGCGATAATGCCGCCGCTTGGCTGAAAAATGAGAGCGCGCAGCGTGAGCAAGGAACGGACCACCGCCTCCGACCATTGCCCCAAGCCTTCGAATGACTGCGACCAGGCGCTCCAGCTCCGTTCAGTTTGTTCGAGCGCTTGGTAAGGATCGATGGCGCTGGGCACACCCTCGTAGGAAACGCCATGGCTCAGCGTAAAATCGATCGTTTCGCCGGCGGCAACGGCGAACTCGGCGACATGGGTCCGGCCTCTTGGGCGAAGTCCTATGGGCGTGCGCAGGACCACGCGGTCGGGCCCCGCGACCGCCCGCAGACTTCCGTCGTCGTATCGGCGCACCCAAGGCACGACCGCGCCATAACCGAAACGGATAATGAGCTCGGTGCGCAGTTTGACGCTGCCGCTTATGCCGCGCACCAGGCGAACAAGATGCGAGCCTTGGACTTTCGCGGGCATGAAATCGGTGACAATGGCAACGCCGCCGTCCGTCTCAATCGTGGTTTCGAGAATCAAAGTATGGCCGCGATAGGCGCGGGTAATCTTGGCGCTCGGATCGGCGGGCGCGATCGACCATCGGCCGTTGTTCGTGGTGCCGAGGAGATTGGCGAAACAGGCGGGCGAATCGAAGCGCGGCCAGCAAAGCCAATCGATGGACAAATTGCGCCCGACGAGGGCGGCCGTCTCGCAATCCCCGATGATCGCGTAATCCTCGATATTCAACGCCATGGTTCCATCCCTTGAACTACCAAGGTTTGTTTTCCGGCAGGCGCATGACCGTCAAGTACACCAAAAAACTGCGGCCAAAATCGCTCGCTTCCACCAAACTGTCATTTTGGACAATTAGCCCGTTACTTTTCAGGAACGCGAGCCATTCATCGAAGCCGTATTTGCTATACAGTTGTGGAAACTGTTCTGCGTAGGGCTTGAAAAATTCGCGGACATCGTCGACCGTTGCCCGGCCAATTTCATTCAATCGTTTTAAGCATAAAATCTGGCTTCCGAATATTCTATTATATACAAACTCATGACCAGCTCGTAGCCGAGCTTCAGCAAGGGCACCTATAAGGGCGGCCTCTCTTGCTGGTTTGTCTATCGCGTTGAGCGCGTTCTGCAACTCACTTACGATCTGATTGAGGGCTGGGCTTTGGCTTGGACCAGGAGCGGCTACTGTTAATTCCTTAGCAGCAGGATTTTGATCTGCAGACTTTTGTTGTTCCGCAGAGTCTACTTTCCCCTTGAATCCACCCGGTAATTCAAATTCAAAGTTTCTTTGCAGAATTGAACGCAAGAACGTGAAGATTTCTCCCTTCAGCAAGAGCGTGACGATGACAGTCACAATAGGCCAGCCCAGTGGCACAAGCACTTTCACGAATTCAAGCCAGTTCATGCGGGAAACCTTTTATCAGGCGAAAGAATATACGCGACCCTGGAACGTTCCATTACCAAAATCCCGTGGCCTGAGAAGCGTAGGTAGCGATCTGCACGAAGCCCATAAAAGTCTTGGCGAACTTATCGTAAAGCGTGGGGGCGCGAATTATTTTCAAGCGACGTTTGGTGCGTTCCCAGTTCTATCGCCGCTTGCCCTTAAAAGCCCGCGTCCCGCCCTTTCCGGCGCTCGAACGCGGTTTAGCCTCGCCCCCGCCAAAATTATGCGGCCCCATTTCGGCGTCGGTTGGCTTATGCGGCCGGCTCAAGGAAACATTGGCGGCGCGTCCATATTTGCGTTCGCCTGCAAAAGCCCCCGCTTCCGCCTCGACATCGCGCTGGCTCGCCAGCGGATCGCCGGCGATCGCGAGTTCGACCGCTTGCAAGCGTTTCAATTCGTCGCGAAAGCGGGCGGCCTCCTCGAAGTCGAGATCGGCGGCGGCGGCGCGCATGCGCTTTTCGAGATCGGCGATCGTCGTCTTGAAATTATGTCCCGCGAGAATTTCCGGCAAGCCAAGTCCGGCATCGGCGGTCACATGGTCCCGCTCATAGACCGAGCCCAAAATATCCGCGATCCCGCGTTTGATCGAGGCCGGCGTAATCCCATGCGCGACGTTATAGGCCTGTTGTTTCCCGCGCCTGCGGTTGGTCTCGGCCATCGCGCGGGAAATGGAGCCTGTCTCGTGGTCGGCATAGAGGATCACCTTGCCATCGATATTCCGGGCCGCACGGCCAATCGTCTGAACAAGCGACGTTTCGCTGCGCAAAAACCCTTCCTTGTCGGCGTCGAGGATGGCGACCAAGCCGCATTCGGGAATATCGAGCCCCTCGCGCAAGAGATTGATCCCAACGAGGACATCGAACGCGCCGAGCCGCAAGTCGCGGATAATTTCGATCCGCTCGATGGTGTCGATGTCGGAATGCATGTAGCGCACGCGCACGCCATGCTCGTGCAGATATTCGGTCAAATCCTCCGCCATGCGCTTGGTGAGTACGGTGACCAGGGCGCGGTAGCCTTTTGCCGCCACCTCGCGGACCTCGCCAAGAAGGTCGTCGACCTGCGCGCGCGCGGCCCGAACCACGACCGGCGGATCGATGAGCCCCGTCGGCCGGATGACCTGCTCGACGAAAATGCCTCCCGTGCGCTCCAATTCCCAGGGGCCTGGCGTCGCCGAGACATGAATCGACTGCGGCCGCATCGCATCCCATTCCTCGAAACGCAAAGGCCTGTTGTCGAGGCAGGACGGCAGCCGGAACCCGTATTCGGCGAGCGTCGCCTTGCGCCGGAAGTCGCCGCGATACATGCCACCGATTTGCGGGATCGTGACATGCGATTCGTCGGTGAAGACAAGCGCATTGTCGGACAGATATTCGAAGAGGGTTGGCGGCGGCTCGCCAGGGCGGCGGCCGGTCAAATAGCGCGAATAATTCTCGATGCCCGCGCAGGAGCCAGTCGCCTCCAGCATCTCGAGATCGAACATGGTTCGCTGTTCGAGCCTCTGCGCCTCGAGCAGGCGGCCACCGGCGTTAAGTTCGGCGAGGCGCTGCCTTAGTTCATCCTTGATGCCCTTGATCGATTGAAGAAGGGTCGGGCGCGGCGTGACATAGTGCGAATTGGCATAGATTTTGACGAATTCGAGCCCTTGCGTCTTCTTGCCGGTCAGGGGATCGAATTCGGCGATCGTTTCGATCGAATCGCCAAAGAAGCCGATGCGCCAGGCGCGATCCTCGTAGTGAGCCGGAAAAAGCTCGATCGTATCGCCGCGCACCCGAAAGGTGCCACGCGAAAAATCACCAACCGTGCGCTTGTATTGCAGCGCGACCATATCGGCGATGAGCTGGCGCTGGTCGATTTTTTCGCCGAGTTTTACCGTAAAAGTCATCGCCGTATAGGTCTCGACCGAACCTATGCCATAGATACAGGAGACGGACGCGACAATGATCACGTCGTCGCGTTCGAGCAGCGCGCGCGTGGCCGCATGGCGCATGCGATCGATCTGCTCATTGATCGAGCTTTCTTTCTCGATATAGGTGTCGGTGCGCGGAACATAGGCTTCGGGCTGGTAATAGTCGTAGTATGAAACAAAATATTCGACCGCGTTGTCCGGAAAAAAGCTTTTGAACTCGCCATAAAGCTGCGCCGCCAGGGTTTTGTTGGGCGCCAGAACGAGCGCCGGACGATTGGTCCGAGCGATCACCTGCGCCATGGTGAAGGTTTTGCCCGAGCCGGTGACGCCGAGCAGCACCTGGTCGCGCTCCTGCGCTTCGATCCCCTTGACGAGTTCGTCTATCGCGCCCGGCTGATCGCCCTCGGGCGCGAATTCGGAGACAACGCGAAATCTTTGGCCGCCTTCAGACTTGTCCGGATGCGGCGGCCGATGCGGCGTCCAGGGCTTTTTTTCCCGGAAGTTGGGATCGCCGCGCTCCAGCAGATCTTTTAGGGATTCGACGGTGGCAACGACGCCGCTCATCCCTGGAGGATGGTGCAAAGGCGCGGAGCGCGGCAGGTCGTACTCAGCTTGCGCCGCCTCGGAAACGCCAGGCTGGCGCTCGTTCAGCGCCGGATTGAGCAGGGCGGCGAGATGTTTTCCAAGCGGCGTGACCTCCGGCCGCGCGGCCTTGGAGCGGGGGGTTCTGTTTCCGCTGGCGGATTTCGGAGCTTTGGCCATGCCGCCAATATGGGCCGAATCGGGTGCGGATCAAATGGCTGGCATGGCGAGATCTTGGGGCAAGGCCGCGCTTTTTTTGCTCCGTTGCGTGGCTGAAAAACTTACGCGCTTGCTCGATATCGCTCATTTATTTTCCATGAGAACCAGTGGCTTGTCCTTAAAGCCGTGCGACAGGCTCCGGCCAAACCGGCTTGGCCGGAGGTCCGCTTGAGAGTCTGCGAAAAATAAAGCCCTTGACACCGCCGCCCATGCGGACAACCTCAAAATGTCCTTCGGCTTCCTAAAGCATTTTTTGCTGAATGGAGGCCTAAGTGTTCGATCCGGGAACGCTCGCGGGGATCGCTGCGGTTATTGCCGCGCTCACGGGCTTACTGGCCGAGTTGCGCAAGTGGCGGCGCTAAAGACGGTACGCTGCGCGTGCGGCTGTCCCCTCCCCCGAAAACCACAAATCACTCGCGCTCAATCCTAATGACCTGCGGCTTTTCGGCCAAAAAACCATCGGCGACCGCGGCTTCGAGCGCCTGGCGGACGGATTTTTCGTGCGTCGCATGGGTGATCAAAACCACCGGCACCGCGCCGCCCGGACCAATTTTGGCGCCGGGGCGGCGGCGCTGCACGATGCTTTCGAGCGAAATCCCGCGCTCGGCCATCCGCGTCGCGATCGCCGCCGCCGCGCCCGGCCGGTCGTACACCGAAAGCCGGATATAATAGCCGCCCTCGTGCATCTGCATCGGCACGCGCTGCGCCGGCATGAGCGCGGCAACCGGCCAGCCGAACGGCGCGGAAAGCGCGCCGCGCGCGATATCGGCGATATCGGCGACGATCGCCGAAGCCGTCGCCTCGCCCCCCGCGCCAGGGCCGACAAGGGTCAGCTCATGCACCGCGTCGGCGTCGATCGTGACCGCGTTGGTGACGCCCATCACCTGGGCGATCGCCGTCGATTTCGGCACCATGGTCGGATGCACGCGCTGTTCGATGCCTAAGGGAGTGCGCTGCGCGACACCGAGAAGCTTGACGCGGTAGCCGAGCTCCGCCGCCGCTTCGAGATCGGCAAGCGTGATCGACTCGATGCCCTCGATGGCGATCGCCGCCGGATCGATGACAGTGCCAAAAGCAAGCGAGGTGAGGATCGCGAGCTTATGAGCCGTGTCGAAACCGCCGATGTCGAAGGCGGGATCGGCTTCCGCGTAGCCGAGCTTTTGCGCTTCGCCGAGGCATTGCGCGAAGGTCAGACGCTCCGATTCCATTCGTGTCAAGATGTAGTTGGAGGTGCCGTTCAAGATGCCATAGACGCGCTCGATGGAATTGCCGGCCAGTCCCTCTCGCAAGGTCTTGACGATCGGAATGCCGCCCGCGACCGAAGCCTCGAAGGCGAGCGCGACGCCGTTTTCCTCGGCGAGCGCGGCGAGCCGCATGCCGTGCTTGGCGAGCAGCGCCTTGTTTGCGGTGACGAAGGATTTGCCCGCGTCGAGCGCGGCTTCCGCCGCCACAAGCGCGGCGCCCTCCTCGCCCCCGATCAGTTCGACGAAAAGATCGATGCTGGGGGACCGTGCCAGAGCCACGCAATCATCGAACCAAGCGAATCTGGCGAGGTCGATCCCCCGCCGCTTGGCCTTATGGCAGGCCGAAACTCCGGTAACCGCGATTTGCCGGCCGGTCCGGCTTCGCAGCGCCTCGGCCTGCCGGCCGAGCAGCGTGATAACCGCGGCTCCAACGGTGCCGAGACCGGCAATGCCGATGCGCAAGGGAGGCCGCATGGATGCAAAGCCCGCGAAGCCGGAGGGTGGGAGACGACAAAGAATGGCGGCAGAAGGGCTGTTTGCCCGATTTTCGCGATGGGATCAAGGCCGCGCGAGGGGGGTGATCGAAGCGCGCGGCAAAGAGGCAAAGCTGAATCTGGCGAAATTCTCTGATTCGAAGCTTACATTTGATGGAAATAGCCCATGGTTTCTGGAAATATACTTAGCTTCGCAATGGCATTGAAGAGGTCGGCGGTTCGCTTCCGCCTGGCTCCCCCGAACTGCCGGATTACCGCGTCACGTGGCCTAAAGTGCCGCGTTCCGCCAACAGCCTCGCGATCGCGGCGCGCAGCTCGGCGACGCCTTCGCCACTGCGCGACGAGGTGAAGATCGCCTCCGGAAACGCGGCGGGACGTTTGTTCACGAGGGCGAGCGTGGCGGCGAGGCGTCCTTCCCGCTCGGCGGCTTTCACTTCGTCTTGCTTCGTCAAGACGATCTGATA
>DATBYR010000367.1:0-3934 GCA_036513565.1 Methylocella sp.
GGACATCGACGACGAAGGAAATTTCCTGCTCGATGCGTTCGAGCAGGCACTGACAGCGAAGACCAAGATCGTCGCCCTGACCCATCTGTCGAACGTGCTCGGCACGGTAACTCCGGTCAAGGAGATCGTCAGGATCGCGCACGGGCGCGGGATACCCGTATTGATCGATGGTTCGCAAGGCGCGGTCCATCTCGACGTCGATGTCGTTGACCTCGATGTCGATTTTTATTGCCTCACCGGCCATAAGCTCTATGGGCCGACCGGCATCGGCGCGCTCTACGGCAAGAAGGAATGGCTAGAGAAATTGCCTCCCTTCCTTGGCGGCGGCGAGATGATCGATGAAGTCACCAAGGATCGCGTGACCTATAACGAGCCGCCGCATCGTTTCGAAGCCGGCACTCCGCCGATCGTGCAGGCGATCGGGCTCGGCGCCGCCGCGAACTATGTGCGAAGGATCGGCCGCGCGCGCATTCATGCCCATGAACTGGGGTTGAGCAACTATGCCCATGAGCGCTTGTCGCGGATCAACTCGCTGCGGATCTTCGGCCAAGCGAAAGGCAAGGGCGCCATCATATCCTTCAACATGGATGGCGCCCATGCACATGATGTCGCCACTGTGCTCGATCGATGCGGTGTCGCGGTCCGCGCCGGAACGCATTGCGCCCAGCCGCTTCTTTCGCGCTTCGGCGTGACATCGACCTGCCGCGCTTCCTTCGCGCTCTATAACACCTTCGAGGAAGTCGAGAAGCTCGCCGAAGCCTTGCTCAAAGCGCAAGGCCTATTCGCTTGAGAAACGAGGAGTCAGACATGGCCGAAGCACAAACCAGCGAATGCCAGGAAGCCGTTGAAGGTCTCGAATCCATGCCGAACGAGCCGCGATGGTTGTTCGACGGATCGGTGCCGGAAGACGAGCGCGCGCGTTATACCAGCGACGTCGTTGCCGCGCTGAAGACGGTATTCGATCCTGAAATCCCCTGCGATATTTACGAGCTCGGACTGATCTACAAAGTGGAGATTGGCGACGATCGGCTAATCAAGATCGAGATGACCCTGACAGCGCCAGGCTGCCCGGTGGCGGGCGAACTTACCCGGTCGATCGAGACCGTGGTCGGCGCGGTGCCAGGGGTTCTCGGCGTCAACGTTACGGTGGTTTTCGATCCGCCATGGGACCAGGGACGCATGTCGGACGAAGCGCGCGTTTCGCTCGATATGTTTTGAGCTCCCGGCGCAATCCCGGCGGCTCAAATAATTTCGTTGCGTCACGGCTATCGCACTGGTCCAGCGGAGCCGGCGGTTCGATTATCCCTTCAGGAGGGGACCGAGCAATTTTTCGAGTGCTTCTGAGGTCATCTCGCCTGTCTCCTTCTTGCCGTTGATGAAGAAGGTCGGCGTGGCGGTGACGCCGAATTTTTCCGCCGCGCGGTCATGCACCTTGGCGATCTTGTCGTAGAGATCTTGATTTTTGAGGCAGGCCTCGAAATTGTTTTGGCTCATTCCAGTTTGCTTGAGGAGAGCGGCCAAGGCTGCGAGGGGCTTGTCCGCAAAGGCCCAGTTCTTCTGTTGGGCGAACAGGAGATCGACGATTGCATTTCGCTTGTCGTCCCCGGCGCAACGGGCCAACATGAAACCGGCGGCCGCCAAGGGATCGAGGGGGAACTCGCGCAAGATAAAACGGACCTTGCCGGTGTCGATATATTTGCTTTTTAATGCCGGAAAGGTGGCGGCGTAAAAGCCCGCGCAATGCATGCAGGTCGTGGAAGCATATTCGACAATCGTGACCGGCGCTTCCCTCGCGCCGAGCGCAACGTCTGGCAGCGCCTCGCCGGCCATCAGCTCATCCAACGCCACCCCCGCGCCTTGCGCCAGAACCGGGGCGGCGGGATCGCCGAGCACAACCAAACAACCGGCGATCGAGAGACCGGCGGCTGCCGCCATCTCGATCACACCGCGACGCCTGCTTAAGACAGCCCGATCAATTTTGGGCGAACGCATGAATTTAAGCTCCATCGGCAACTGAGCGCAGATTTGCCTGATTAGACCGCAGGAAGGCAAGACAATTATTGTTTTGGCAAGTTTAGGGGCCGAAACTGGCCGCCGGCTTAGCGTTGGCTGGCCACCGGCCCTTTCTTAAGGCCCGGCGAGAACACGCGCGCCGAGCCGCGTCAGGGCCTGCCGCAACGGTTCATCCGTGACGACACTGCCGACGATCGTTTCCGCCGCCGCCTCGGCGGCCTTGTCCAACGGGCGGGCCCCATGCCTGGCGAGGGGCGGCGCGGCAACCGGACCTTGCTTTAGCAGGAGGCGCGAGACGCAACGCCAGCCGAAGTGGGCGTTGACGCGCTCGATGACGATGGGCGCGAGATGCTGCAATTCCAATGCGAATCCCGTCTCGACCCGCACAATGAGCGTCGCCGGAACTGGGCCGTTTTCCGCCGCGCGGCCGTGTTGCCGCACCGGCCGCTGCACTTTGACCGGTTGCGACATCGCGGCGAGCCTCTCGCCGACAATGTCGTCCCAAAACAAAACGAGTCCGGATTGGCCAAACCCTTGCCGTCTCAGAACCGGATCGATCGCGGTTTGAACGAGATCCGCGAGCGGCCGGGACCAAGGAATGTAGCCGGCGCGACGTTTCCACATCCTCCCTTATACCCTGTCTTGGCCGGCGCTCCACGCGAAAATTGGTTGGTTCCAAGTGCTTTCCCAAAGTGCTTTCCACAATCGGCAACCGGGACTTCCTTAAGCCGGATTACCACTAAATAAAGCGGCGGCGCGGTTCTTGATTTCCTCGGGCGAAAGATCCTCCTTGTGAGTCGCGATCCACCAGCGATGGCCGAAAGGATCCTCGAATTTGCCGCCGCGATCGCCATAGAATTGATCCACGACAGGCCGAAGGACCTTTATGCCCGCGCCAATCGCACGGGCCGTGAACGCATCGACATCCTCGACATAGAGGTGGATCATGACAGGCGTCCCCCCGATTGTTTGCGGACTCAGGGCATCGTGGTCCGGAAATTCGTCGCAGAGCATGATCCTGGCCTCGCCGATTTCGAGTTCCGCATGTCCGACCTTGCCCCCATGCTCGATGCAAAGCGCCTCCGACGCGCCGAAAGCGGTTTTGTAAAACGCGATGGCTTCGCTGGCGTTGCTCACGGTCAGATAGGGTATCGCCCCTTGGTGCCCCTCGGGGATCGGCTTGACGCTAGCGCTCATCTTTCGACCCTTTGCTCTGCCCCTTATTCATAGTTAACATGAAAGAGCGATCAAACGAGGCACATCTATGGCGTTCAAACCGAGCCTTGACGCGCGCGCCGGTGCTGCTGCCGCTCTTCTTGCCTGGTATGACCGCCATCGCCGCGATTTGCAATGGCGAGCCTTGCCGGGCGAGCCCGCCGACCCCTACAAGGTTTGGCTTTCGGAAATCATGCTACAACAGACGACGGTCACGGCCGTAAAACCCTATTTCTTGGGCTTTCTGGCGCGCTGGCCCAATGTCGGCCTATTGGCGCAAGCCAGCGGGGAAGAGGTGATGCGGGCCTGGGCCGGCCTTGGCTACTACTCCCGCGCGCGAAATCTCCATGCCTGCGCCAAAATTGTCGCGGGACCGCGCAACGGCAAATTTCCGGATACGGAAGCGGGATTGCAGGGCCTTCCAGGTATCGGCCCCTATACCGCGGCGGCCATCGCGGCGATCGCTTTCGGCCGCCCCGCGGCCGCCATCGACGGCAATGCCGAGCGGGTGCTTGCGCGCCTCTATTCGATCGATACGCCGCTGCCCGCGGCAAGGTCCGAAATCAGGGCGGAGGCAGCCAAAATTGTGCCAGTCGAGCGGCCCGGCGATTTCGCGCAGGCGATGATGGACCTTGGCGCCATGATCTGCTCGCCAAAACACCCTTCTTGCGACATTTGTCCCCTGCTAAGATTTTGTCGCGGCCAT
>DATBYR010000368.1:0-4545 GCA_036513565.1 Methylocella sp.
TGGGCGGCGTCCGCGCGATAACTTTGCCGGTAATCGGCGAAGAAACTATGGCCCGCGCCTGGATAGATTTTGAATTTCACTGTTTTTCCCGCTGCTCTGAGTTTTTCCTTCATTGCCTCGACCTGATCCGGGGTGATGCTCGCGTCCTCGGCGCCGTAAAGGTCGAGCACCGGTGCCTTTACCTCGGTTGCGAGTTCAAAGGCGTTTTCTGGCATCGCCGCGCTCGGGGGATCCATCAGGCTTCCGTAAAAAGCAACGCCCGCCTTGAGGTTGGAATTATGCGTCGCATAAAGCCACACCGTGCGTCCGCCCCGGCAAAAGCCGATGATGCCGAGCCGATCCGTATCGCCTCCCTGGGACTTGGCCCAATCGACCGTCGCGTCGAGATCGGAAAAAAGCTCATGATCGGGCTTGCCGTCGACCAAGGGCTTCAGTTGCGCCGGTTGGGCGATTTGGGTGAGGTCGCCGAGCCGGAAATAATAATCGGGCGCGATTGCGAAAGCGCCGAGCTTGCCTAGCCGCCGCGTTACATCCTTGATGTGCTCATGCAGGCCAAAAACCTCCATCGCGACGAGGATCACTGGCGGCTTCGTCGCGTCCAGAGGCTTCGCGTAATAGACCGGCATTTCGCCGCCCGGCACTTTCACTTTTGCCGTGCCGGCGGAAAGACCGTCCGTGCCGGTTTTGATCGCGGCGGCGCGGACAGGGCCGGCCGCAAGCGTATAGCCCAGCGCGGCGGCGGCGGCGCTCGTCAGACAATCGCGGCGCGAGAGTGTCTCGCTTTCTAGCATCGATGTTTTGGGACGCATGCAATCGGTCCTTTTGCATGGCGGCGGCGTTCACCCCCGCCGGGAGGAAACGCGCCAAAACTTTATTCGATCCCATCGGCATATCATTTTGCAACACCGGTTCAATTTTTCGCGTGCGGGATCCGCGTAAGGGTGCGCTCTATCGCATCCCGCCACCCCGCGATCAAGCGCTCCCGCTCGGCTCCATCCATTCGCGGTTCAAACCTTGCGCCGCGCGCCCATGCGGCGGAAATGGCAGCGAAATCGGGAAACACGCCAATTGTGAGCCCGGCCAAAAAGGCGGCGCCCTGCGCGGTCGCCTCGAGCATGAGCGGGCGCTCGACCGGTGCTGCAAGAATGTCCGCCAGAAACTGGCAGAACCAGTCGTTGGCCGCCATGCCGCCATCGACGCGCAGCGCGCGGGGCGCCCCGCCGCCCATGATCGCTTGCATAAGATCGAAGGTTTGGTAGGCGGCGGATTCCAATGCGGCGCGGACGAGATGCGCGGGGCTTGTATCCAATATGAGGCCGCAAATCAGTCCCCTCGCGTCATGGTCCCAATGCGGCGCGCCCAGGCCAGTGAAGGCGGGCACCAAATAGACCCCCTCGTTGCCAGCGATCCCAGCTGCGATCGCGCCGGTTCGCGAAACGTCCTCGAACAAATCGAGCCGGTCGCGCAGCCATTTGAGCGCGGCTCCGGCGGCGAAGATCGATCCCTCGACGGCATAGGAAGGGCGGCCCTCCAAGCGGTAAGCCATGGTCGTAAGCAACCCCTTGGCCGGGGATAACGCCTGTTGGCCGGTGTTGAGCAAGAAAAAACAGCCCGTGCCGTAGGTCGCCTTCGCCATTCCAGCATCAAGGCAGGCCTGGCCGACGAGCGCGGCATGCTGGTCGCCCGCCATGCCCGCGACCGGAATTGATCTTTCGAAAAGTCCGGGCGCGGTGACCCCATAAAGGAAGCTGTTGTCATGAACCTCGGGGAGCAAGGCCTCGGGAATATCGAACAATTTTAAAAGATCGCCGTCCCAGCATTGGCGGTGGATGTCGAACAGCATGGTTCGCGAGGCGTTGGCCGCGTCGGTCGCATGCACCTTGCCCCCGGTCAAGTGCCAGAGCAAGAAACTGTCGACGGTGCCGAAGGCGAGTTCGCCGCGTTCCGCCCGCGCCCTCGCGCCCGCCACGTGATCGAGAATCCAGGCAAGTTTCGTTGCCGAGAAATACGGATCGAGAAGCAGGCCCGTGCGGGCGCGAACCAGCGCCTCGGCGCCGTCCCGCCGCAGCCGCTCGCACTCCGCGGCGGTGCGCCGATCCTGCCATACGATGGCGGGGTAGACCGGCGTTCCGTCTCCGCGCGCCCAGACGACAGTGGTTTCCCGCTGGTTCGCGATGCCCATCGCGGCAACCTGCGCATGTGATTTTGCGATGACCTCGCGCGCGGTGGAGAGCACGTCGCGCCAGATCGTCTGCGGATCGTGCTCCACCCAGCCCGGTTGCGGATAGGACTGAGAAAACTCGCGTTGGGCGCTGGCGAGCAGCCTTCCCGATGCGTCGAAGAGGAGGCTCCTCGTCGAGGTCGTGCCCTGGTCGATCGCGAGAAGATGGCTCACGCGGGGGTTCCTGAAGGCGCCGGATAAACGAAGGGCGGAACGTTTGGGCTATCCCACTAGTCGACGATCTTACCGCATGGTCCGCGAATAGCGATACGTTTGAGCGATAAGGACGCAGCTCAATCTCATTGAATTGGAGCATGCAGGAAACGAAAAAGCCGGGCAACTTTTGAGGCCATGCGCTGCGTTCCGGCAAATCCCGCGAACAGGTTTTGCCATCGATGCCGTTTCCAGCCGGCAGGTTGAAGCACGCTTCGGCCGGGTTGGGAATCCCCCTCCGGTTCTCTCTATTCGTGACCCCCTCTAACGGCGGATCGGCATGAAAAAAAACCGGCGGCTCACAAGGAAGTCGCCGGTGCCGGATTGGGACCAAGAACAGACGGGTCTTGTGTCCGTCCGGTACATATCGGCGACGGGGGAGGGCCGTTCGCCGAATCCTTCGTTACGATTGGCCGCCTATCAGCACGGTAACCGCGCGGCGGTTTTGCGACCAACAGGAGATGTCGTTGCAGGTCGCGACGGGCCGCTCCTTGCCATAGCTGATGGTGCGAATTCTTGCCGCCGGAACGCCACGGGCCACGAGATAGTCCTTGGCGGTTTGGGCCCGCCGCGCGCCTAGAGCGAAATTATATTCGCGCGTGCCACGCTCGTCGGCATGTCCCTCGACGGTCAAATTGTAGCGGCCATATTGCTGCAGCCAGCTCACCTGCTTGGCGAGGGTCGCCTGCGCGGTCTGACTCAATTCGCTCGAATCGCTGTCGAAGAAAACCCGGTCGCCGGCATTGACGGCGAAATCCTGAGGGCTGCCAGGTGCTGCTCGCCCGCCATTCAGGCCGGCGACAGAGTCGGGGGCCTTCGCGCAGGCGGAGATCGCAAGGGCAGCGCCCAGCACGGCAGCGAATTTGAGTTCGCAAGTCCGCTGAAGAAAGCTCATCCCCATATTCCTTCTGTGATCGCGGGGCAGATCGTAGTCCTACCTGCCTTTCGTTAAGGGAATGTTCCATCAACCTTGATCGAAGCTAACCAGAAAGCGGTGCATTTGAGCAAACGAGGATAAGGTTAACCGATAGTTCATGGCGAGAATACGGCTAAGATGGAGTTTCTCACCGCGATTGCGAAAGTCGATTGCCACGCCACAAAACGCCCGCCCTTTCCATGTCAAGTCCGGAAAGGCTGATTTAGGGAAGGCCTAGGGGTAAAAATCAAACGGAAGAGTCCGGGGCTACCTCAAGGAAATCAGGGCATTTAGGGGGTGATAGCGGGTTCGGAGCGCTTGACTCGCACCCCTAGCAAAGCCTCTGAGCGGGAGAGGTGGGCTACGATTTAGTTCAACTCTTCCATTGGTCTCAAAACTCAAGTAACAAACTAACGAGCGGCGATCTGCCCAAAAAAGCTCATCGCCCAACTTTATCTACGAAAAGTCTTATGATAACATATGATAATAGTCAAGGTTCGCTCTTGAAAGAGACTCACGGCACAGGGGGTGTGTCATGGCAACCAAAAGCCGGCCGCCGTTCGATCCGAAATCCTTTCTCACCAAGGTTGGCGAGGGCCGCAGCATTGGTGAGTACCGCAAGGAGGAGATCGTCTTTTCTCAGGGAGACCCCGCGGATGCGGTCTTCTACATCCAGAGCGGCAAGGTGAAGCTCACCGTCGTTTCGGAGCAAGGCAAGGAAGCAGTTGTCGCAATGCTTGGAACGAACGTTTTCTTCGGTGAAGGATGTCTTGCCGGGCAGGCGCAGCGCATAGCGACGGCCGCGACGATGACGGACTCGGTCATCGTGCGCCTGGAAAAAGCGGCGATTGTCCGCGTGATCCATCGGGAGCCAGAGTTCTCCGGGATTTTCATTGCCCATCTTCTGGCCCGGGCCATCCGCATCGAGGCAGACCTCCTCGATCAGCTGTTCAATTCGAGCGAGAAACGGCTTGCCCGGCTGCTCCTGCTGTTGGCGAACTTTGGCAAGGAAGAGAAACCGGAGCCGATCCTCGCGAAAATCAGCCAGGAGACGCTTGCGGATATGATCGGCACGACCCGGTCCCGGGTGAGTTTCTTCATGAACAAATTTCGAAAACTGGGGCTTATTGACTACAACGGCAGCATCGAAGTCCACAGTTCATTGTTGAATGTCGTTCTGCACGACGAGCCGCAT
>DATBYR010000369.1:0-2882 GCA_036513565.1 Methylocella sp.
ATTCGACCTTGGGACGATCCCGCGCGCCGGCGTGCCGATAGCCTTGCGCTGAGCGGGTTCTTTAAGAATCCACCAGCCTCTTTGATCCGCCGGTGGCGGACCAATTTGCTTCCGGGTTTGCCCAAGGTCTTGGCATTTGCACCACGGCGCGACCGTTTCACGATCACTCCTCTTCACTCTCACAAATCTTGCGGGATTGGCGGCCTGTTCAGGCCGCTCGCCCGGCGATCTCCTTGGTTCGGTTAGCTGCTCCGCGCGCCATCCCCGCCCAGACGATGCGGGCGGTTGTGTTGGCGCGCGACCACGACCACTTTGGCTGGCCTGCGCGCCAGAAGCGCGCGCGATCACACCGCGACCCTCATTTGCGACGACGGTCTTTTGGGAAGCGGGTCGAATTCACCGGCTTTCCGCTTGAAAATTAGCTCTATTTCACGAACCACACGATTTCGTTGCCGATCGAGCCAGATCCCATCTTGCAGGCGCGCCGATGAACACTATATGTTCTAAGAGTGTATACCGTAGCGTGCCAGGCAAGCGCGCCGACCCGGTGCGGGTTAGGAAGCTTGATGAAACCGCGAGTACCCGCAATGTTGAAAATTGGACTAGCGGCGCTCATCGCCATACCCCTAGCGTTCTCATCCGCTAAAGCTGTCGACAACGCTGCGGCTGCCAACGCTGCGGCTGCCTTCGGCGAGTTCGGTCTTGCCGGTCTCGCCGTCGCGGGACGGGCACCCGCCGGGTATGGATATCCTCCATTCGGCCCGCCTGTTTATACGCCTGTCGGCCCGCCTGCGTATACGCCCGTATGCTGGACGCAATATGTGACGATTGCGAACGGAAACACCTTGGTTAATTTCCCGCATACGATTTGCCGGTAAGACACACGCCGAACCGCTTGCCGAGCGTCTGCAGCACCTTCGGCAGCGGAGATGCGGCACAGGAAAGTCGACCGCTCTCAATGTGCGAATCTCAAGAGACACAATCGTTTCGGACCGGCGATCAAACCCCTAGGCGGTGCGAAAGTCAGGTGCCTGACTTGGCACAACGCTAATTCGAACTGGCCCACTGCCGGTCCGCCGACCCTCGGCCGGTCACCCGCGATTGGTTCGCGATCGGATCACCGTAATCTGTTAAGCTACGAGCCGCGGTGGGCTGGCCGAATGCCATTCGGGCATTGATCGTCGCCCTGCCACGGGGTACGACAATCACAGGCATAAAGCATGACCGGACGAATCGGCCTGCTAACCCGCCTGGTTCGCGATGAATTTTGTGGATTTCCTCTCGCCCCGCGCCGGACGTCCTGCCCGGCGGCGGTGCGCAGTGCAAACAATTGGATTGATCGCTCGCTTTTTTCGTCGCTGGTTCCCGTATCCGGTCCCGGCGGTCTTGCTCGTGGTACTCTTCGCGGGACTGGCCGAGGGCGTCACCGTGGCCTTCGCCCAGACATTTCAGACCAGCGCTCCACGTGCCATTTTGATCGATTCGGCCACGCAAAGCGTGCTGTTCGAGAAGGATGCCGACGCTCTAGTCGTTCCGGCCTCCACGGTGAAGATCATGACCGCCGAAATCGTATTCCACGAGATCGCCTTGGGCCATCTGAAGCTCGACAATCAGTTCCCGGTCAGCGAGACGGCGTGGCGCTACGGCGGCGCGCTGTCGCGGGGCTCCAGCATGTTCGCCGCCCTCAACAGCAGCGTTAGGGTCGAGGATTTGATTCGTGGCCTTGTGATTGTGTCTGGCAATGACGCGGCGATCGCGCTTGCCGAAGGGATCGCCGGATCGGAAGGAGCCTTCGCCACGCTCATGACGAAACGCGCGCGCGAACTTGGATTGGAGCGTTCGACCTTTACCAACGCATGGGGCAGGGGAGATCCCGATCAAAAAGTGAGCCCCAGGGAAATGGTGGCTCTCGCCAATCACGTCATCCTGACCTACTCGGATCTTTATAAATATTTCGGCGAGAAAGACTTCACCTGGAATAAGATCAAACAAGCGAATCGCAATCCCTTGTTGACCATGGATCTCGGCGCGGACGGGCTGAAAACCGGCAACATCGACGAAAGCGGTTATGGCCTTGTCGGCTCCGCCGTCCAAAACGGTCAGCGTCTGATCCTGGCGCTCTACGGCTGCCGGACCGCCAAGGAGCGCGTCGAGGAAGCGCGCAAGATTTTCCTTTGGGGGTTTCGTTCATTCGACTCGAAATCGATTTTTCAGGCCGGCGAGACGATCGGCGGCGCCAAGGTCTATGGCGGCAGCGCCTCGGAGGTGCCGCTTGTCGCCGGCAAGGAAGTGAAGATTCTCGTGCCCCGGACCGCGACCGGAAAATTCACCGGGCGCATTGTCTACACGGGCCCGCTCATCGCGCCGGTCGAGGCGGGAAGGGAGGTTGCGCGTCTCAAGATATTTCGTGGCACGGAGCAAATCCTCGATCTGCCTTTGAAAACGGCGGCGGCGGTCGAAGAGGGCGCGCTGCCGCGCCGGGCCGTGGACGCCGGGCTCGAATACGCGACCGGGCTCTTCCGTAGATTTGTCGTCAAGCGATGAGCGAGGCGCGGGAACAAATCCGTGCCGCAAGAGAGCGCGGATTCTTCATCACGCTCGAAGGTGGCGAAGGCGTTGGCAAATCGACTCAGACCAGCCATCTCCTGCGCAATCTGCGAAAAGCGGGCATAGAGGCAATCGGCACCCGCGAGCCGGGCGGATCGCTGGGCGTGGAAGTCTTGCGCAAAGTGCTCCTATCGGGCGGCGTGGCGCGACTTGGCCCGGCCGCCGAAGCAATCCTCTTCGCGGCGGCTAGGGTCGACCATATCGACAAGACGATCGAACCCGCCCTGGCGGCGGGAACTTTTGCCGTCTGCGACAGGTTCGCGGACTCGACAAGG
>DATBYR010000370.1:0-2691 GCA_036513565.1 Methylocella sp.
GTGCCGGAATTTCGCTCAGCGCGGCGCGCGCGCATGCCAAACGCATGATGAGAACGGTTCGCGAAATTTTCAGGATTCGCGCGGCTTGCGCATAACTGAACCCTTCAAGCACGACAAGCAGCAAAGCCTCCCTCTCTTCGATCGCGAGGGCTAAGAGCGCAGCCGCGAATTTGTCGCGAGGCGAAGCAGGAGCCGGCAGATTCCCGGAGGCGCGCGGCCCGCCCGCGTAGAAATTTTCCTTCTCTATACGCACCGTGCCGCCCATCCTTCCGGCCGCCAACCTTTCGCGGTGCCATTCCGTGAGCAGCGCATAGAGGTGGAGATGGAGATCGCGTCCGGCCAGCCGCAAGGCGGTTCCGGATTCCCATGTTCGCAGCAAAACCGCGTGGACAAGATCGTCGGCGATCTCGCTAGGCCCCGGCTGACCGGTAACGAGGGCGCGCGCATAACGGCAAAGCCGCGACGCGGATGAATTCAAATCGTCCCGCAAGGCCACCTTTGCGCTCCCTTGTGCGCTCCCTTGCCGGCGCGGTTTTTGCCGGCCGTGGGCGGCTCCGCCCAGATCGTCGATATTAGCGCCCGCGCCGCGCCCTGACCATGGGCAAAGTAAAAATCCGCACGGGCGTTTCCTATGTTATCGGACTTGCGCAAAATACGCGCAGACCTTAAACGCAGCGGACGCTGCGGCCGTTCCAAAAGGCGGCTTCCTTAGTTCTCTGGTCCGGATCAAGCATGACGCAACCAGGAACGTTAACACCTGGACCGCACGCCTCGGGAATTCTAGCTGGAAAACGCGGCTTGGTCCTGGGGGTCGCCAACAGCCGGTCGATTGCCTGGGGGATCGCCAAGGGCGCCCGTGAGGCGGGCGCCGAACTCGCGTTCACTTACCAAGGCGAATCGCTCGAAAAAAGGGTTCGGCCACTGGCACAGGAACTCGACGCCAAAGTTGTGGGCGATTGCGATGTCACCGACCCGGCGGCTTTGAACGCGGTATTTAAGGAAATCGAGCGCATTTGGGGAAATCTCGACTTCGTCGTGCACTGCGTTGCGTTTTCCGACAAGGATCAGTTGACGGGCCGGTACATCGACACGACCACCGAAAACTTTGTAAATTCCCTGGTGGTTTCTTGTTATTCCTTCACCGCGGTGGCGCAGCGCGCCGAAAAGCTGATGCGAAATGGCGGGGCGATGTTGACCCTTACCTATTACGGGGCGGAAAAATGGATGCCGCACTATAACGTCATGGGGCTCGCGAAGGCCGCGCTTGAATCGAGCGTGCGCTATCTCGCCGCCGATCTCGGTGAACAAAATATAAGGGTCAATGCCATCTCCGCCGGGCCGATCAAGACATTGGCGTCCTCCGGCATTGGCGATTTCCGCTATATTCTCAAATGGAACGAATATAACTCCCCGTTGCGGCGCACGGTAACGATCGAGGAGGTCGGCGAGAGCGCCGCCTTTCTCCTTTCGCCGATGGCACGGGGCATCACCGGCGAAATCCTTCATGTGGACGCCGGCTACCATGTCGTTGGCATGAAAAATCCCGCCGCGCCGGATATCGCGGTTGTGGGCAAGGATTAAGACGTTCACCGCCTATTCAGCCTGACAAGCCAAAGAAAAGCGTGTGCCATCACCGGCGGAGTTCCTCGCCCGGTCAAGATAAGGTTGGGCAAAGAGGACTGATTTGTTGCAGATACGCCGAGGCTGAGCATTCTTGGAACCGCATGAGCGGGTTGCCGCGCGGGCGCAAAACGCCGTTAAGGACCAGGAGAGCGTCTCCATGGTCCTGTCCTCGACCAGTTCCGGCGCGGGAAATATTGGCGGCCTTGGCCGCTGCCCCGGGGCAGCCCGCGAGCTTTTGCCATGCGGAATCGCTGCGACTGCCATGTTGCCGCCATCCCCACTTGATAAGCGGCACGGGCGCATCAGCTGAGAGGCCTTGGCGCGAACAGGATCACTATGCTGCATAGTCCGGCAACCGCCCAAGTTTCCCGGGACGATGACGATCGTTTGGCGCTTCCCTCCGGCGCGGTTTTGCGCGGCCCCGCGCGGCCGGATTTGATCCGCGACGAAATGCTCTGCGAGATCTTCGCCGCAACCGTGGCCAGCCGTCCTTCCGCCATCGCCATGATCACGGTGGAGGGCAAGCTTACCTATGCCGAGGTCGATGCGAAAGCGGAGGCCGTCGCCCGCGGCCTTTTGCAAAAAGGGGTTCGTCCGGGCCGGGTCGTTGGCCTTTGGATGCCGCGCGGCCACGAAGTTCTGATCGCGCAAATCGCGATCGCGAAGACCGGCGCCGCCTGGCTTCCATTCGATGCGGACGCCCCCACTGAGCGCGTCGCCGTTTGCCTATCGGATGCCAAAGCGAGGGGCCTCCTGACCTCGGCCAATTTCGCCGCGAATCTTGCGGCATCCTGCCCGGCTTGGACTTTTGCCGGTCTTTTGGCCGATTCCCAGGACACCGGCGACCCCGCGAGAATCGACGCGCGGGCGCTTGGCGCCCGCTCGGAGGACCCCGCCTATCTCATTTACACGTCCGGTTCGACCGGGACACCCAAGGGCATCGTGATATCGGGGCGCAATATTTGCCATTATTTGCGCGCCGCCAACGAAGTCTACGGGGTTGAAGCGAGCGATGTCGTTTTCCAGGGCGCTTCCGTTGCCTTCGATCTGTCGATGGAGGAAATCTGG
>DATBYR010000371.1:0-3805 GCA_036513565.1 Methylocella sp.
TCTTCCCGCCCCGAGGACTGAACATGAATGACCGCCCGCTGGATGACGCGTTGAAATCCCGCCGTCGGCTTGGCGTCCTCCCGATCCTCGCTAACCAGATTGTCGAGCTCCTGGTCGATATATTCGCGAAGATTCCTTTTCAACAGATCGAGATCGACCGAACAGGCACGCAGGACCGCGGCGGCGTCCCCGTCATCGGTCAAACTGAACAGCAGATGTTCGAGCGTGGCATATTCGTGATGCCGCTCGTTGGCAATCGCCAAGGCCCGGTGCAGCGATTGTTCGAGATTGCGGGAGAAGGACGGCATTGGCTCCAACCTCTCATTTTTTTTCCATGATGCACTGCAGGGGGTGTTGATGCTTGCGGGCGTGATCCATGACCTGCGTAACCTTCGTCTCGGCGATTTCGTAAGTAAAGACCCCGCATTCGCCGACCCCATGTTGATGCACATGAAGCATTATGCGGTTTGCGTCTTCCGGACTCTTATTGAAATATTTTTTCAACACGGAAACAACAAACTCCATCGGCGTGTAATCGTCATTCAAGAGCAAGACGCGGTACATGCTCGGATGCCGGATCTGCGTCTTTGGGCGCGTGATGACAACCGTGCCTGGCCCAGAGCCGCCCTCGCCGTCCCGCTGCGGGTCCTTGGCGGCCGCAACCGGAGCGGCGAAAGCCCGTAAGGCCGGCCAGAACCACGCGGCCGCGGGGGCAACGCCGTCAACCCAAACCTGCAATTGCCGGAAAGCTTCGTCCCTCACCACCAAAACCTCGCCTTTCAATGATATCCGCCAGGCGACGGCGCCCAAAAGCGGACCATCAGCAAATGACGCGCCGGGCCTTTGCCGGCAAGAAGGTATTGACGCCACCGCCGGCGCGCTTCGATCAACGCTCTAATCTTAGCCCCTGTTCGCCTCGTCGGCCATACGAGTTTTCGGCCAAAAGAAACCAATTTCACGTCGTTCACGCCACAAGCGCATGCCGCCGCGCCGAAATAACAGGCAACGGCCGCAGAAGCAAAGGAAGAGTCTTTGCAACAAAAAGCCCGGCAAATGCCGGGCTTTTCAATTTTCGGTGACTTTACATTGCTAAAAATTTGCTAACCGCATATCCGCGGTCAAAACCGCCTTTGTTAAGGCCGCGAGTATCTAAATCTTAGCCAGGCTCCGGGGCGCCTCCATGGCACCTGGGTCCACGCGCTTGAAACTTACGCCTTGACACCGTCGATCTTGGCCGCCGCTTTTTCGATTGGCGTCGAACCTTGTTTGAAAAGGTTGCAATAGAGATCGCTAATTTTCACAAGATACGCCACGAACTCTGCGTAAGCCGACTTGGCATAGTCGCTCTGAATCTGTATGGCGCTCTCCAAGGATTTGGCGCCGCGTAGTTTTTCGATGAAATCAGAGCCGCTTTCCAAAGACTTTTTCGAGTAATCGGTTGCTTCGGCGGCAAACATCTGAAAGCTTCCAACCAAAGAACGCGCCGCCGATGCCGCTGCCTCGACTCCGCCGTTCCCAAGTTTTTGCAGATTTTCGAAATCCACGACCACGGGTTGATCTTCGCTGGTTTCAACGACTGGACGATCTTCCCTAGTCTCGGCGACGGAATCTTCCCTGGTCTCGACTACGAAACCTTTCCTCCTCTCGGTCACCGGAGCTTTGCTGGTCTTCTTGGCAACGGAGGCTTTCCCGGTGTCAACCACGGGGTCTTCCCCAGTAGCGGCCACGGGGTCTTCGTTGGTCACAGTCATGTCAATATCCTTCGCCGATGATGTGTCGGCTCTCGCGTCAGCCGCTCGGCCACGGCCGGCCCTTTCAAATTCCGCGCTTCAAATCGCGCTTATTTCCGCCCGGTTCGAACTTTCGTATCATGTTGTAGCCGGAAACTTCCACACTACTCTTGTGAAGCCTAAAACTTTCCGTTGTACACCTTGGTGACAGAGGTTTCGACCGGCTTGAAAGCCTCCTTGGCCAGACCGGAATATAGTTCGCCGATTTTCGTCGCCTGCGCGACAAAGCTGGCGTAAGAGGTCTTCCAATATTCGGACTGGATCTGGATCGCGGTGTCGTAGGACTTGGCGCCGAGCAATTTTTCCAGGAAAGCGGAATTATTCTCGAAGGCTTTCTTGGAATAATCCACCGTTTCGGTTGCGATTGTCTGGAGGGTCTTGGCGAAGCACGTCGTCGCCGCAGCCGCCGCACCGAATTGCTCCTTGCCGTAGTTTTGGACGTCATCAAATTCGTTGGCCATGTCACTTCCTCGATCGCTGGTGCGCCGGTTCTCGCTAACGGAGACGGCCAAAATCGCGAGTTCGTCTGCCTCGCCCGATTATTTAAATAGTGCGTTGCACAAATCACGTCAAGGAGATGTTGCGATGCAATATCGGCCCAAACCAAAGCGATGCCGCCGCTTCGAACCGAAGCCTTAACTAACCGGTAACCGCGCCGGATTAGCATTCCCCGGAGGATCATCCAGCGGCGCACCGACGGCGCCTGCCAGCCGAGGACCGGGGACCTTGCAGATGTTGAAGTCTTGCGCGACGTTTTGCCGCATCAGAAAGGCCGGGGTGGGCCTCGGCCTGGCCCTGGTGGTGGCGAGCTTCATTGCTCCGCCCGCCGAGGCCCGCCATTGGCGCCCCCACCGCCATGCTTGGCTGCAAAGCCATTTCGAGGGCCGGCGGCATCACAAAGAGTCCATCCGCTACCGCCACGCGCGCGGGGGCGGCGGCACATCGAACATCGCGGCAATCGTTGTCGACGGCAATTCCGGTCGGACGCTTTATGCCCGCAACGAAAACGAGTTGCGCTTCCCAGCCTCGATCACCAAGGTGATGACCCTTTATCTTTTGTTCGAACAGATTGAACAAGGGCGTCTGCAGCTCGACAGCGATATCCGTGTCTCCGCTTATGCCGCGGAGCAAAAGCCGACCAAGCTTGGCCTCCATCCCGGCGAAACGATCAGGGTCGACGACGCGATCAAGGCGGTCGTCACCCGTTCCGCGAACGACATAGCGGTCGCCATCGCCGAAACCATCGGCGGGGACGAGGAGAGTTTCGCTAGGCTTATGACGCTCAAGGCGCATGCTCTCGGGATGAATAGCACGTATTTTGCCAATGCCTCCGGCTTGCCAAACCGCGAACAGATCACGACGGCGCACGATCTCGCAATTCTCGGCCGCGCCGTCCAGGAACGTTTTCCGCGCCAATACCGCTATTTTGCGACGCATGCCTTCTATTATCACGGCGCAACGATCTTGAACCACAATCATCTGCTCGATCGCATCGAGGGGATGGATGGAATCAAAACCGGCTACACCCGCGCCTCGGGATTCAATCTACTGACTTCGGTAAAGCGCAACGGACATTACATCGTTGCCGTGGTTCTCGGCGGCCCAAGCGCCCGGGCCCGGGACAAGATCATGGCGGATTTGATCGACGACGAAATCGAAAATGGCGCGACCGTTCGCACAGCTTCTTCGATTTCCGACACCGGCGTCAATGGGCATTACACGGAAGCCGCAAAGGGCCCTGACCCAAGCCTCCGGGGCACCGAATCCCCAGAGACGATCGATTCGAGGCTGGTCTTTGCGCCAAGCCTAGTGAGTCCCAACCTTACGCTCGATTCGATCCGGGTTGCTTCGCTTAACGCCGGTGTTCCGCCCGAAAAATCGCGCCCTGCCTTTGTCTCCGGGGCGCCGAAACCAGGGACCGCCGCGCCCCGCTCGGCCCTAGGCGAAGGCAATTGGAAACAGGCAAGCCTCGATGGTTCAACTGCTCGCGGCCGTCCAGGACACGGCGGAGAACT
>DATBYR010000372.1:0-2183 GCA_036513565.1 Methylocella sp.
CAGGCTCCTCGCAAAGGCACTGCAAGGCGCCGTCCCCCGTGCCGTCGCTCGCCAACAGCGCGGCGACGTCCGCCCGCAGCCTCGACACCGATTGCGACAGCTCATCGGTGCGTCCTGGCGCTTCGCCAAGCCAGAATGGAATGGTGGGTGGCATTCCCTGCGCGTCGGCGACGCGGACTGTGCCCCGCTCGACACGCAAAATGCGATAGGACTGGTTACCAAGCTGAAAAATATCGCCGGCAAGACTCTCGACGGCGAAATCCTCATGCACGCTGCCGATGAAGAGATTGTTGGGCTCGAGGAGCACCCGGTAATCGGCGTTTTCGGGGATTACGCCACCAGAGGTCAGCGCGGTCAACCGGGCACCGCGCCGGCCGCGCAGGATACCGTTGACGGCATCATGATGGAGTAAAGCGCCGCGTCGGCCGCGCTTTGTGCTGAAGCCTTCGGCGAGCATAAGGACCACGGCCTCAAAATCGGCGCGGGTCAGATTGCGATAGGGCCAGGCGCGGCGCAGCAAGGCAAGAAGCTCGTCCTCATGCCATTCCCGCGCGGCGACTTCGGCGACAATCTGTTGGGCGAGGACATCAAGAGGATTCTCGGGGATTTCAAGCCGGTCGAGCTCGCCGCGGCGGACACTGTCGAGCAACGCCGCGCATTCGACCAAATCGTCGCGCGAGAGCGGGAAAAGGCGGCCTTTGGGCATGCCTTCAACCGCGTGTCCCGAGCGACCGACCCGTTGCAGGAAACTCGCGATCGAGCGCGGCGAGCCGATCTGGCACACCAAATCGACATCGCCAATGTCGATGCCGAGTTCGAGCGAAGCGGTTGCGATAAGCGCTTTGAGCTTGCCCTGCTTGAGACGATGCTCGGCGTCGCGCCTCTGCTCCTTGGCCATGCTGCCATGGTGCGCGGTAATCTGATCCGTGCCCAGGCGCTCGGACAAGGCGCGTGCGGTTCGCTCGGCCATGCGGCGCGTGTTCACGAAGATCAGTGTCGTGCGGTGATCGCCGATGAGTTGCGCAAGCCGGTCATGGACTTGTTCCCTGACTTCGCCGGCCATTACCGCTTCGAGCGGCGAAGGGGGAAGCGCGATGGCGAGGTCACGCGCCCTGCGATGGCCAGTGTCGATAATCTTGCACCCGGCCTTTGCAGTCCCAGTCAAAAAATGCGCGATGTCCTCGACCGGCTTCTGCGTCGCCGACAGGCCCACCCGCAGCAAGCGATCGCCGCAAAGGGCCGATAAGCGCTCGAGGGAGAGCGCGAGATGCGCGCCACGCTTGCTTGGCGCCAGGGCGTGGATTTCATCGACGATTACGGTCCGAGCCGTTGCAAGCATGGTACGGCCGGAGTCCGAGGTCAGCAGAATGTAAAGCGATTCCGGCGTGGTGACGAGAATGTGCGGCGGGCGCCGGCGCATCTTTGTGCGCTCGCCCTGCGGCGTGTCGCCGGTGCGCACCAAGGTTCGGATTTCGATGTCCGGCAGGCCACGTTCGCGCAAGGCCTCGCGGATACCGGCAAGGGGTTCTTCGAGGTTTTTCTCGATGTCGTTCGACAGCGCTTTCAAGGGCGAGACATAGACGATTAGCGTCGCGTCCTCGAGGCGGCCTTCGAGCCCTTGCCGCACGAGGCTGTCGATGGCCGCGAGGAAAGCGGCGAGGGTCTTGCCCGATCCGGTTGGCGCCGCAACCAAGACGTGCTCGCCAGCCCGGATCGCCGGCCACGCTTCAGTCTGCGCCGCCGTCGGCGCATGGAACCGGCGCTCAAACCAAGCGGCAACCGCCGGATGCAGGATAGACGCAGCGTTCACGAGGCAAAGCCGATGGGGCACATGGCAAAGCAGAATAGCGCACCTGGCCGCGAAGCCAAAGGGCCCGCATCGACATAGCTCGTCCCGTGGGGCAAAAGGGGAATGATGAAGGGCATGACCCTATCTGGAGGCCCTCACGGTGACAAGCAACCCGGCGAAATCCATTTGGTAGAAAAACTTGAATTCGTGCTAATCTGATTAACCATCACGGATGCCGGCCGCTTCTATGTAAGAGTATGATGAGTTCTGCGCCATCACAAGAGCGAAGGCGCGAATACCCATTGGGCGTTCCGGTTGGTTCCAGACTTGATAACCGATCTCCGTTTTAGAAGCCCTCGCAACACAGACAACACCCGATCGGTTATGACGGATT
>DATBYR010000373.1:0-3321 GCA_036513565.1 Methylocella sp.
CCAGCGGACGACCTCGACGATGCCGCCCAGAAAATCGTCGCGGCGGCCGGAAAGGCCTGAGGCAATGGCGATCCTCGTCAACAAGGATACGAAGGTCATTTGCCAGGGTTTTACCGGCAAGAATGGCACCTTCCATTCCGAGCAGGCGATCGCCTATGGCACCAAGATGGTCGGCGGCGTTTCGCCCGGCAAGGGCGGCGCGACCCATCTTGGCCTGCCGGTGTACGATACCGTCGCCAAAGCGCGCGCGGCGACCGGCGTCGAGGCGAGCGTCGTCTATGTTCCGCCGCCGGGCGCCGCGGACGCGATCTGCGAGGCGATCGACGCGGAAATACCGCTGATCGTCTGTATCACCGAGGGCGTTCCCGTCGCGGACATGATTAAGGTCAAACGTGCGCTGTGTGGCTCGAAATCACGGCTGATCGGGCCGAACTGCCCCGGCTTGATGACCGCCGGAGAATGCAAGATCGGCATCATGCCGGGCAATATCTTCAAATGCGGCTCGGTCGGAATTGTCTCTCGCTCGGGAACCTTGACTTACGAGGCCGTGTATCAAACTACGCGGGAAGGGCTTGGCCAGACGACCGCGGTCGGCATCGGCGGCGATCCGGTCAAGGGCGTTGACTTCATCGAGGTCTTGGAATTGTTCCTGGCCGATGACGCCACCAAATCCATCGTCATGATCGGCGAGATTGGCGGCTCGTCCGAGGAAGATGCCGCGCAGTTCATCGCCGGCGAGACGAAGCGTGGCCGCAAAAAGCCCGTCGTCGGTTTTATCGCGGGCCGCGCCGCGCCGCCCGGCCGGCGCATGGGTCACGCCGGCGCGATCATCGCCGGCGGCAAGGGGGGCGCCGAAGACAAAATCGCCGCGATGGAAGCGGCCGGCATTCGCATGTCGCCGTCGCCTGCGAGGCTCGGCAAAACCCTTGCCGGCATGCTGCGCGGATGAGCCAGATCTTGAGAAAAACGAGGGGCGTCCACATGTCATGGACAAGGTTCAGGCGACCGGGTCCAACATGTCAGGCTTGGTCTTTGGCGGAAGCGAATGCAATGCCCGCCGCGTGGCAAATGGCGGCGATGAGCTTGGTTGTGGAACCAGGCATGTTTTCGTCCGCCCAACAATGCGAACTTGGATGAATTGGGCGGTTGGGCCTAAAGGACTTGGGCCCAAGACTTGGGCTCAAAGGACTGGGGCTCAAAGGACTGGGGCTTAAGGATTTTGGCCCGAAGGAGATGACGATGGCGCGCCGGGACACGAATGGAAATGCCAATGGTTCGGGCGGCGGGCCGGGCAGCCGCTCGGCTTCCAATTCCGCATTCGCGCGGACGTCGTTTCTTGATGGCGGCAACGCCGCTTATGTCGAGCAGCTCCAGGATAGCTATGTTCGCGATCCCACCTCGCTCGACCCCTCCTGGCGCGAATTCTTCGCGCAAATGAACGACGAAAGCGCCGCGATCGCGAAGGGAGCGCAAGGGCCCCACTGGAAGCGGCCCAGCTGGACCGCCGCCGCCGGCGGCGAACTCGTTTCGGCGCTCGACGGCAATTGGACGGAAGCCGAAACGCGGATCGGCGCCAAACTCGAGGCGAAAGCCGGCGAGGGCGCTCCGCTGTCCTCCGGCGAACTCCAACGCGCGACCCGTGATTCGGTGCGCGCGCTGATGATGATCCGTGCCTATCGCATACGCGGTCATCTCCATGCCAACCTCGATCCGCTTGGCATCGAGCCCCCAAAAGACCACGAGGAGCTGCATCCGGCCGCCTATGGCTTCACGGAGGCCGACTACAACCGGAAAATTTTCATTGATGGAGTGCTTGGGCTTCAATTCGCGACCGTTCCCGAAATGCTGAAGATCTTGCGCCGCACCTATTGCGGCACCATCGGGTTCGAATTCATGCATATCTCCGATCCGGCTGAAAAGGCTTGGCTGCAGCGGCGGATCGAAGGCCCCGGAAAGGAAATTACGTTCACCAAGGAAGGCAAGCGCGCGATGCTCAACAAGCTTGTCGAGGCGGAAGGATTCGAGCAATTCCTCGCCATAAAGTACACGGGCACGAAGCGTTTTGGTCTCGACGGCGGCGAAGCCATGATTCCGGCGCTCGAGCAGATTATTAAGCGCGGCGGCGCCCTGGGGGTCCAGGACATCGTCCTCGGCATGGCGCATCGTGGCCGCCTAAATGTCCTTTCCCAGGTCATGGGGAAGCCGCATCGGGCGATTTTCAATGAATTCAAGGGAGGCTCCTTCACTCCCGACGAGGTCGAGGGTTCCGGCGACGTGAAATATCATCTGGGCGCGTCGTCCGACCGCGACTTCGACAACAATCGGGTCCACCTCTCGCTGACGGCGAACCCGTCCCATCTCGAGATCGTCGATCCCGTCGTTCTGGGAAAGGCGCGCGCCAAGCAAGATCAACTGCACGATGCCGTCGAACGCACGAAAGTGCTGCCTCTCCTCATCCATGGCGACGCGTCGTTCGCGGGTCAGGGCGTGATCGCCGAATGTTTCGGTCTATCCGGGCTCAAGGGATACCGGACCGGAGGGTCGATTCACTTCATCATCAATAACCAGATCGGCTTCACCACCTCGCCGCGCTACTCGCGGTCCTCGCCTTATCCGTCGGATACCGCGAAAATGATCGGGGCGCCGATCATTCACGTCAACGGCGACGATCCCGAAGCCGTTGTCTATGGTGCGAAGATCGCGATCGAATTCCGGCAAAAATTCCATAAGCCGGTGGTCATCGACATGTTTTGCTATCGCCGGTTCGGCCACAATGAAGGCGACGAGCCAGCCTTCACCCAGCCGGTGATGTACAAGAAGATCCATTCGCACAAGACGACGCTGCAAATCTACACCGCGAAGCTCGTTGCCGAGGGGATTTTGACCGATGGCGAGGTCGCGAAGTTGCAAGCGAATTGGCGGCATCATCTCGAAACCGCGTTCGAAGCCAGTCAATCCTTTAAGCCGAGCAAGGCCGATTGGCTCGATGGCCGCTGGGTGGGTCTGAGGCCGGCGCCGGCCGGGGCCGAGGACGATCGCCGTGGCCGCACCGGCGTCGACCGCGCGCGGCTAGCCGAAATCGGACTTCGCATCACTTCGGTTCCCGAAGGATTCAACGTCCACCGCACCATCCGGCGCCTCCTCGACAATCGACGGAAGATGATCGAGACCGGCGAGGGCATCGACTGGGCAATGGGCGAGGCGCTCGCTTTCGCGACGCTTGTCGACGAGGGCTATCCGGTGCGTCTTTCCGGCCAGGACACCGAGCGCGGCACTTTTTCGCAACGCCATTCCGCGTTGATCGACCAGGAGACGGAAGCA
>DATBYR010000374.1:0-2648 GCA_036513565.1 Methylocella sp.
AGAAGCGCCGCGAGGAGGCGATCGACCAGGTTCATTCGCAACGGCTCTTAACGAGGACCGGCATACTCCCGGCGTCGAGAGCCGCGGCGGGGGCACCGAGTTCGCTATCATAGAGACGCAGAACAAGAATGAATTTCGAGGTGGCGCCTATCGGCAGCCAATTACCCGGCCGGGCATGGCGAGAGAGGGTGATTTCGAATTGGCCGTCGCTCGCGCGAAGAACCTCGCTTGAGGTAAAGCCCGGCCGGCCCGCCGTGTTGGTGGTCGGAACGCCCGCTGGCGAGAGCAGCGTCAATGTCCAATAGCGGGCAGAAGGTATTTCGCCCTTCAGGGCATAATCGCAGGCCGGGTCGAATTCGGCGCCGTTGCTGTCGCCGTGGGCGACGAAGCTCATTCCTTGCGATTCGCTCAAGGATATTTCGCCCGAATAGGCAAGAATGGCGCGGGTGTAGGGATCGGTATCCGAAGTCCCGTTGCGCGGCCAGCCGGTCCATGGACCGGCCGCGATGGCCCCAAAGCCCTTTCCACGCTCGACCACAACGAGGGTAACGAATAGTCCGAGAAGAACGCCGATGCAGCCGGCCGACAGGAATTTGACTAGAGTTGTGGCGTGCGCCTGGTAACCCCTTTTCATCGTTATGGCCGTTCCGAGGCTCATCCGCCGCCCCCGGCCGTAGCGTTGCCCGCTGGTGCTGGGACGTCCGGTCCGGTGCCGCCGCGCGCAAGACCGTTCGCCGCGGTGCCCGCGTCCCCGCGCTGCTTTTGCATGTTCGTCATAGCGGCTTCGATGACGGCGAGCACCGAAGCCGTGGCCACCGGCAAACTGGCAGGCCGGCGCGGCGCTTCGGCGGCGCCAGTCCCGGCAGCCGGTAACGGTGGCCCCATTGCGGCCGGCCTGCCGGGCAAAGGTTTCAATTCAATGCCCTGATGCGCATATTCCATGACCTCATGCCAAGTTTGCGCGGGCAGTGTGCCGCCGGTCATATTCTCCATCGGCGTATCGTCGTCGTTGCCGAACCAGACCGCGCCGACGTAATTGCCGGTGAAGCCGATGAACCAGGCATCATTGTAATCGTTTGTCGTCCCCGTCTTGCCGGCGGTCTCGATGTTGTCGAGTTGCGCGCGTCTTCCGGTGCCCGCCAGGACGACCTGCATCAGCATCGAATCCATGGTCACGATCGTGTCGGGATCAATGACTTGGTGCGGCGGCGGCGAGTCGCGATCGTGCCGGTAGATCAATTCGCCGCGGCTGTTGGTGATCTCCACCGCCGAATAAGGGGGCGCGCGCAAGCCGCCATTGGCGAAAACGCAATAAGCCGAGGCCATATCGATGACCTTAACTTCGTCGGCGCCAATCGGCAAGGATACTGTATCGGGCAGTGGCGTCGTCAAGCCCATTTTTCGCGCGGTTTCGACGATCTTGGCGCGGCCGGCTTTTGGACTGCCGTCGCCGATCGCGATTGACAACCTGACCGCGACCGTATTCAGCGACCGGGCCAAGGCGTTCACCAGCGGCAAGTGGCCCGCATAGGAGTTTTTGTAATTGTGCGGGCACCAATTGCCGATGCAGATCGGCGCGTCGACGACAATCGTCGAGGGCTTGAATTTGCCGGTCATGAGCGCCGTCACATAGACGAAAGGCTTAAACGAAGAGCCCGGCTGGCGTAGCGCGTCCGTGGCGCGGTTGAATTGGCTCTCGCCGTAATCGCGGCCGCCGACCATCGCCTGGATCGCGCCGAGCGGTTCGAGAATCACCATCGCGCTCTGTTTGGCGTGATAGGCCGGCCCGTGCTGGCGCAATTGATCCTCGATGATCGTGTCGGCGTGTTTCTGCAGATTGCTGTCAAGGGCGGTGCGCACGGTGAGCACGCGTTCGTCATCGAGTTTCTTTTCCTCGGCGAGTTTTTTCACCTCGTCATAGGCATAATCGAGATACCAATCCGGGGTAAGGTCCCGGCTGCGATCGACCGGCGTCGCCGGATTGCGCAGCGCCGCGTAAATCTGCCCCTCGGTGACATAGCCAACCTCGACCATATTATTCAAGACATCGGCTGCCCGCGCGCGGGCCGCGGGCAGATTGATATGCGGCGCGTATCTGGTTGGCGCCTTGAAAAGACCGGCAATCATGGCGGCTTCGGCAAGCGAGAGGTCGCGCACGGATTTGCCGAAATAGAATTCCGCCGCGGCCTGCACCCCGAAGGCGCCGCCGCCGAGATAGGCGCGGTCGAGATAAAGCCGCAGTATCTCGCGTTTTGGCAGGTGGAATTCGAGCCAGACCGCGAGATAGGCCTCTTTGATCTTGCGCTCCAGCGTTCGCTGGTTTGAGAGAAACAGATTTTTTGCCAATTGCTGGGTGATGGAAGAGCCACCCTGGACCACCGTGTCGGCCCGCGCGTTGACGGTCAACGCCCGCAGCGTGCCGATCAGGTCGATACCGAAGTGATCGAAGAACCGGCGGTCCTCGGTCGCGATCACCGCGTGGATCAGATTTTGCGGCAGTTCGTCGAACGAGACCTTGTCGTCGTGCCTGATGCCGCGCCGCCCGACCTCCTGGCCATAGCGGTCGAGAAAGGTCACCGCGAGGTCGGTTTTCTTCAGCCAATCGTCGGAGGTTTCCTGGAAGGCCGGACCGGCAAGGGTGAGGGCCA
>DATBYR010000375.1:0-3154 GCA_036513565.1 Methylocella sp.
GGGGAAATCAATCTGACGGAAATGAGCGACCGGGAATTGTTGTCGCTCGTCTCCCTCGATCTTGACGCCGCGATGAAGGAAGGCGCAACGTCATGAGCTACTATGGCTTTCGTCCCTATTTGCCTGTCGCCAAACGCCGCGGGGCGTCCATGCCGGCATCCTTTTTAGGGCGAATATCTCGGACTTGTATTCGCCCTTTTTAGTTCGCAGCTTCTATTGCCGCAATCAAACTGGCCCACGACTGGAAGGCGTAACGTCTCCAAACCGAGTGCGACTTGGACGTCTTGCCGTCGCCGTATTTGCAGGGCTCGGCGTTGAGGCGGGCTAGCGCCGGAAGCACGATCAATAGCTTCGACTCTACGCGGTGCAGGCTCAAAAGGAAATGAGGGTGCGCGAAGAGGAAAGGGTCCGGAAGTTTACCGCAGAAATGAACGGACAGCTACCGGTCCTGCCAACAACCCGCGCGGGGCACCGATGCGTTCGCCGAAGCGCTAACGCGCGGAAGTATCGGGACTATTCCGGAGAGCGAGGAAACTACAAATACGCAGCGATTTGGGGAGGATTCCTTGCTGACGAGCCAGTCAGCGGCGAACCCGTCTGCGAGGCAAATTCCCTGCTAACAGGGAAAAAAACAGGGAATTTTATGAAAATCGGGCCGTTTGGCAATAAATTGGCAATAAATCGTCCGTCAGAACGTAGCAAAATCAGTTAGTTAGGGGATAATTCCCTAGAAATCGGAACAGGGAATTAATTCGCGCCGAACAGGGAATTTATTAAGCCGAGCAGGGAATTTGCAGCGTCTCGAAGGGAATTGCCCACCACGGCATCGATTCAGCCGCAATTGAAGTCAAGCTTCGCAAACTTTTCGGCCTGTGAAATCACATTGGCGCCGCTGCGACCTCCAAATCCGGCGACTCCTTGTATCCTCGCAGGCCTCGCCGTCGCCGGTAGGTCGTAGATTAATCCTCGGCTTCCGCGCCGGGAGATTCCAGGCGCTTCGACAACGATTTCAGGGATAACTTGGCCCCTCGGTACCAGCTCGCAAAAATTATCTGCTCACCGCATCGGAACAGCGTACGGCGACGTGGGGCCGTGGCACGTTCGGGCTCGGATAGGATTTCCAGACGATCTCGTCGAAGGAAGCGCGCCCGAAAAAACGACGAGAGGCCGCTCTTTTCTGTTCTTCGCCCTTGCCGCTCTCGCTGCCAGTGTTCTTCGACGACTGCGGCAACTGCATGAGCCCACGCCATGTGCGGATGCTTCATCCAAAGCTATACGTTGCGCGAATTGGTCGAGCTTTATCGGCGGCATTGTCACGGCGGTTCTGGCTGGCGGTCCCTATGGCGATTCGGTAGCCAAGGGGATGAAGAAAATCAGCTACAATGGGTACCGGTTCCCACCCGAGATCGCGGTGGCTGCGCAGGTTGCGGCGCTTGTATCACCGCGACTAAAATAATTATCTAGACGGCAGCGGCTTGATCAGCGGTGCGAGCAGCGTGGCGGCCTGCTGGGTCGTCAGGACGTCGGCAGGTTCGAGCTTGATGATTTCTGCCTTGTCCGGGTCTGGCTCCCACACGTCCTCGCCAATGAGCCGCCACCGGTCGTCGTATGGCCAGATCATCTCCAGGAAATTCGTATAGAGATACATTGCGTTCTCGTCGGGTTTGACCGCTTTCGCTTCCAGCACTCTTTTCACGATTCGTTCGGAGAGAAAGCCAGGCAAGTAGGACGTCGCTTTGTTGAACATGAGCGACCCTCCTGAAAGCTGCTGGTGATAAATGGAGGTGGAGGCGATGTAGTTGTCCGCAACCGCCACCTGCTCGTTTTCGACGTAGAAAATGGCCTGGTTAGTGTCCGCCCACATCCGGTACAAGCTCTTGACGGCATCCCGCCCCTCGAGCTTCGTGTGTTGGCCGCTGGCATGAACATGATACACCGGGTTTTCGACCGTCATCTCGGGGACGAAAATCTCATCGTAGCGCCCGGCGATCTCTAGGAAGCGGTGACGGTAATAGGCCTGGAGCATGAACCGATGCCTCGGATTCGTCGTGACCGCCAGCAGTCGATCGATCCCGTCGTTGGTTTTGGTGATGTCGTATTTCGCCATTAATACCTCCTTCGGCGCGGCATGGCTGAAGAACAGCGGCGAGCGGATTGCAGCCCGCGCCGGCCCACCCACGCCGGTGACATCGGCGCGCCGAGCGCCGGAAATGAGAGAACATTTCCGCCGGACGGAAGTCCCAGGGCGCTACGCGAATTTACGAAGCCGCAATCACCGGCGTGCGTCGGCTGTCGCCGCGGGCCAGCCGACTCTTCGGTCCTGCTGCAGGCATTGTCATGTCTGGACGGCGCCCGCTGATCAAGGGTTTTTTTGCGGCGTTGCGTTTGATCGGGGGTGCGGTCATGTCTTCGGCCTGTTGATGCGGGTCATGACGCCCGTTGGCCCTGATGTTGTCCGCTGATCCCTTGCCCCAATCACGTTATCGCGCTTGACTGCGCAGACAATGCCACGGGCTTTGGGATCAAACCGCGCTATTCGCATCACCTCTTGGTCACCCTCGATTCTTTTGCAGCCCTTGGCCGCTGACGATGTCGGTGGTCGTTACGCCGGGGCTGCGCTATAGGTTGTCTTGCCGCGCATGATCGCGAAGGCGATGCGCGCCATTTTATTGGCGAGCGCGACAGCGACAAGCTTGAAGGGCTTGGTCTGCATGAGCTTCTTCGCCCAGGATCGCAGCGCGTCTTCGTGCGGCTTGCGATGATAGAGGACCGCATGCGCACCCACGACGAGCAATTTCCGCAAATATCGATTGCCCATCTTCGAGACGCGGCCCAGCCGCTCCTTGCCGCCGGACGAGTTTTGTCTCGGCGTCAGGCCAAGAAAGGCGGCGAATTGGCGCGGGCCCGAGAAAGCGGAGACGTCCTGAACGCTCGCGGCCATCGCCGAGGCCGTCACCGGGCCCAAGCCGGGAATGGTCATCAGGCGGCGCGCCATTTTGTCGCCTCGAGCCATCGCGGCGATGGTTCGATCGCTGCGCGCGATCTCCTGATCCAGAGCATGCAGTTGACGCACGAGTGGGGCGAGCGCCGCGCGCACGCAGGCCGGAATCGTCTCGTCGCCTTCCGCCATGACGACCCCCGCCAATTCGCGGGC
>DATBYR010000376.1:0-11679 GCA_036513565.1 Methylocella sp.
AGGCCGCCCAGGAATCTGGCCATCTGCTCGTGAACCATCGTGTGCCGGGTGACTCTATGGTCGAAGTCCTTCTTCTGGACGGCGGCCGGCAATTGCCCATAGAGCAAGAGATAGCAGGTCTCGAGGAAATCGCCGTGCTCCGCGATCTGTTCGATCGGATAGCCGCGATAGAGCAACACACCCTGGTCCCCGTCGATATAGGTGATCTCTGATTCGCAACTCGCCGTCGAGGTGAAACCGGGATCATAGGTGAACATTCCGGACTGGACATAGAGCTTGCTGATATCGACAACCGAAGGACCGATTGTTCCGGTCTTGACCGGCAGTTGGACGGTCGAATTGCCGATGCTAAAGGAGCCGGTCGTCGCGCTCATCGGGCTTTCCTTAGGTTCGTTGCGGCGAGCCGGCGTGCCATCCATGCGGGCTCCGACGCAAGATCATTGATGCGGCGCAGCAACACTAGCTTATGCGCGGCGTCCTTTCAAGCGGAGGAAAACCGGGGGGAGCATCTCAATTTGAATTCGGGGGATCGTCCTGCCAATGTGCTGCACCGTTTGAAGGCGCTGTCGCGGACCTGGTTGGAATTTGTTTGGGCGATCTTCAGTAGCCGATCACGCGGCGAGGTTAGATCTGCCTTTCGGCGAGGCTTCGCCAGCCGTCGATCTCGCGGAGGGGTTATCTGCCCTGACGCCAGCAAAGCCCAGAATAGCATCGCGGCGGTTTCCGCCCCCTTCGACGCGCTCGAGGCAGCACGGTCTGGGGCTCCGCCGCTTGAACTCCTCGTGCAATCCCTCTTAGTGAACCTGTCGAATCACGATCGCATGCGACGTCCGCCACGCCGGCATTGCGCCGGCCATCTCTATATCGCGGTCCGCCCCACGCCCATCATTCACGCGGCCGCTTCGGGGATTTCGCCTTCCCGTATCCGCCGCGCGCGCAGCATCCAGCGTCTTGCGATCCAGCGCGCGCGTCGTCTTTTCTCATGCTCGCATGGAATCATTGATCGGAGTGGCCATTTTGCAACAGCGGTCGTGTTTCCGCTGGTTGAAACCTTGTGGAAGCCAAGCGTTCCTCCGAGCCTCTATCCGCCAGCAAGACCTGGGAATGAGAGCAAACTTGCGTGGATGGCCTCATCGGATTGCAACCGACCAACAAAGCTTCCGGTCGCCGGCGATATGGCGGGAATTTCATTGCGGGGCTTTTATCGCTCGGGGCTCTCGCGGCGGGCGCTGGCGCGGCGCGCGGCGCCGATTTGCCTTCCTCAACGCAAGCCCAGGTTTTTGAACCGCCGCCGCCAGAATTCAGTTGGACCGGTTTTTATCTCGGCATCCACGCCGGCGGCGGGGTCGATCACTTCGGGATTCCCTTCTCCATCGTCGTGCCAGGAGGCGGCTTTATTCAGGGGACGAACGGCATCACGGCGACTGGACCCATCGGCGGCCTCCAGGCCGGGTTCAATTACGAGCTTCCGTTCTTCCACGTCGTCGCCGGCGTTGAAATCGACAACAGCGCGTCAGGCATCGGAGGCCAGACCACCGTCCATGGAACACTTCTCACCGGTGCCCCGGTGACCGCCATCTTTGGCTCTAAATTCGCGGATTTCGGCACGGCACGGCTTCGCCTCGGCTACGCATGGGGCCGTTTCCTGCCCTATCTAACCGGCGGCTTCACCTATGGGACGATTGAAACCTCCTACAGTGTCGCCACGCCAGGGTTCTTTAACGCCGGAGCGAGTACTGCGACACGCTCGGGCGTATTTCCCCATGTCGGGGCCGTCGGCATCGGCGCCGAATATGCCATTGCACCACACTTCACGCTGAAGGCCGAATATTTGTACGATTTCATCAGTGCCCGCCGCGTGATTTTCAATCCGGTACCCGGATCCTCGATCCAGTTCGGTACACGCACGATGTACCATATCGCCCGCGTTGGTTTGAACTACAAATTCGATTGGCTGTCGCCGCTGGCGGCGCCTATTGTCGCAAAGAACTAAAAGTCGCGGCCAAAAGCCGCGCAATCCAGCTCAAGCAACGCGGTTGGTCCGTCCGGCGAAGCGCCCATAAAAGGTTTCGTGCGCCTTCGCCATATCCACGACGATTTTCGGCGGCGCAAAACGTTGTCCGTATTTTTGCCGGAGCTTTTCGCACAGCGCGACGAATTTCGCCGCGCCCATCCCGTCGATATAACTCAACGTGCCGCCGGTGAAGGGCGCGAAGCCGAAGCCGATGATCGAGCCCACATCCGCCTCGCGCGGGTCCGTCACGACGCCTTCCTCTATGGCCCGCGCGGCTTCGACCGCCTGGGTCACAAGGAAACGTTGTTTGAGTTCCGCGATATCGATCGTGTCCGGATCGAGCTTGGTTTGTTGAAATTCGGCAAGTCCCGGCCATAGGCTCTTCGGTCCCTGCGCCGGATAGTCGTAAAAGCCCTTGCCGTTCTTGCGCCCAAGCCGGCCATAACCGGCGACCATGGCCTTGAGCAAATTTTCCTGCGCAACATCGACCGCCGCCGATCCCAGATCGCGCTTTGCCGCCTCGAGGATCTTGAGGGCCAAATCGAGCGCGACCTCGTCGTTGAGCGCGAGCGGCCCGACCGGCATGCCCGCCATTTTGGCCACGTTCTCGATCATCGCTGGCGGAACGCCTTCGAGGAGCATGACGTGGCCTTCGTGAACATAATTGCCGACGCAGCGATTGGCATAAAAGCCGCGCGCGTCATGCACCACGATCGGCGTTTTCTTGATCGCACGAACATAATCCAAAGCCACGGCCAGCGCGCGATCCCCGGTTTTCTCGCCGAGAATCACTTCGACGAGAAGCATCTTTTCCACCGGCGAGAAAAAATGAATCCCAATAAAGTTTTCGGGCTCGGCATAGGCTTGCGCGAGCGAGGTTATTGGCAAGGTCGAAGTGTTCGACGCAAAGATTGTGTCAGGCCCGAGCGCCGCGCGCGCTTTTTGTGTCGCGACGGTCTTGACCGCGCGATCCTCGAAAACCGCTTCTATCACAAGATCGGAGCCCGCGAGGTCCTGGTAATCGGCGGTGGGTTTGATTCTCGCAAGCAGGGCTTCCTTTTCGGCGGTTTTTGCGCGGCCTTTCAGCACCTGCGTGGAGATCAGCTTGTCGCAAATATCCTTGCCTTTTTCCGCCGCCTGCTGATCCCGGTCAATCAGCACCACCTCCATTCCAGCGCTCGCGGTGACATAGGCAATGCCCGCGCCCATGAAACCCGCACCGAGGATTCCAACCTGTTTAATCACGGTCGCCGGAACATACGCGGGGCGCCGGGCACCTTTGTTCAATTTGCCCATGGAAATGAAGAGCGTGCGGATCATCGCGGCCGCTTCCGGGGAACGCAAAATCTTGGCGAACCAGCGCGATTCGACGCGCAGCGCCAAATCCATCGGCAATTGCAGGCCCTCATAAACGCTGTGCAAAATCGCCTTGGCGGCCGGATAATTGTCATGCGTCTCGCGCCGGTAAATCGCGTTGGCGGCGGGCCATACCATCATGCCTTGCGGCGAAAACACTTTTCCAGAAGGGGGCTTGAACCCCGGTTCGTCCCATGGCGCGACGCCCTTGCCGCCGCCCGCGATCCAGGCCTTGGCCTTCGCGACGACGTCACCCGCGGGGGCAATTTCGTGCACGAGGTTCATTGTCTTGGCCGCTTTCGGCCTGATCTGCTCGCCCTTGAAAAGCATTTGCAGCGCATCGCCGGTCTGCATGAGACGGGCGACGCGCTGGGTTCCGCCCGCGCCTGGAAACAGGCCGACCTTGATCTCGGGCAAGCCGACCCTGGCTTTGTCATCGTCGGCGATGACCTGGTAATGGCAGGCCAGCGCGAGTTCAAAGGCGCCACCAAGGCAAGTGCCATTGATCGCAATGGCGAAAGGCTTGCCGCAGGTCTCTAGCTTGCGATAAACTTGCGAGAGACGGCTCGCGCGCTCGAAAAAGAGTTTTGTGGCCGCTTCCTCGCCTTTTTCCTGCTTGGCCGTCAGATATTCGGCCGCCGCCGTCTGGAGCATGGAAAGATCGGCGCCGCCCGAAAACGTGTCTTTGCCCGAGGTGACGACACAGCCCTTGATCGCGGAGTTGGCCGTGACATGTTCAATGACTTGCTCGATCTCGTCGATGACTTGCGGCGTGATGACGTTCATCGAGCGCCCGGCCATGTCCCAGGTAAGCAAGGCGATGCCGCCGGAATCCGTCTCGAAGCGGAAATTCGTGAGGTTCATCGGTCACTCTCCGCGCTTTGCAATTACACCCGCTCGATGATTGTCGCCGTGCCCATGCCGGTGCCGATACACAAAGTGACGAGTGCCGTCGCCTTCCCGGTGCGTTCGAGTTCGTCGAGGGCGGTGCCAAGCAGCATGGCGCCGGTCGCGCCGAGCGGATGGCCCATCGCGATCGCACCGCCATTGACATTGAGTTTTGCCGCATCGAGATCGAAAGCCTGGAGATAACGCAGCACGACCGAGGCGAATGCCTCGTTGACCTCGAAGAGATCGATGTCGGCGAGCGTCATTTTCGCGCGGGTCAAAACTTTCTCGGTGACATCGATCGGGCCGGTCAGCATCATCGCCGGTTCCGAACCGATATTGGCGAAGGCCCGAATTTTTCCGCGCGGCTTTCGGGCCATCGCCTCGCCTGCTTCGGCCGAGCCGACGAGAACCGCCGCCGCGCCATCGACAATGCCCGACGAATTGCCGGCATGATGAACATGCACGACCTTTTCCACTTCGGGGTGGGCGTCGACGGCGACTGCGTCGAATCCGCCCTGTTCTCCCATCATCGCGAACGAGGGTTTCAGCGCGGCGAGCGACTGCATATCGGTCGACGGCCGCATGTGTTCGTCGCGATCGAGCAAACTGATGCCGTTGATGTCGCGCACCGGTACGACCGAATGTTTAAAACGGCCCTCGCCCCAGGCTTTTGCCGCGCGTTGTTGCGATGCCACCGCATATTGATCGACGTCGTCGCGGGAAAATCCATACTTTGTCGCGATGAGGTCGGCGGAGATCCCTTGCGGCATGAAATAGGATTTGATCGCGATGGCGGGGTCGGCGGGCCAGGCCCCGCCCGAGGCGCCAAGGCCGACGCGGCTCATCGATTCGACGCCGCCGCCGACGGTCAAATGATGCTGGCCTGCCATCACTTGCGCGGCGGCGAAATTGACCGCGTCGAGGCCCGAGGCGCAAAAGCGGTTGATCTGAATCCCCGGCACATGGTTGCCGTAATCGGCGGCGAACGCCGCCGCCCTTGCAATGTCGCCGCCCGCCTCGCCGACAGGGTCAACACAGCCGAGCACGACATCATCGACGAGATGCGTGTCCAGATCGCCGCGATCCTTGATCGCCCGCAGCACTGTCGTGGCGAGCCCAAGGGTCGAGACCTCGTGCAAGGCGCCGTCGGGCTTACCTCGCCCGCGCGGGGTGCGGACATGATCGTAAATGAAAGCTTCGGGCACGTTTGTCCTCCCGGTCTTGGTTCGCATAGTCATGCGGCGCGCGCGAAATCAAAACTGCTCGGCCGGCAGCGCCATCATCGTTCCGGCCCCACTGGAGATGCGGGCGAGATGGACGCTCGTCTCGGGCATGATCCGCTCCATGAAATATCTGCCGGTGAGCAGTTTCGCTTCCATCGTGGCGGCGTCGCCATTGCCGGCCGCCTTGCTGGTGATCGCCGCCTTGGCGATTTGCGCCCACATGTAGCCGAGCGCGACCAGCCCGAAAAGGTGCATATAATCATACGAGCCCGCGCCCGCATTATCGGGCTTGGCAATCGCGTTTTGCATGAACCACATTGTCGCCTGCTCGAGATGCGCGAGGCCTTGCTCCAGACCCAAGAGATAGGGCGCAAGGCAAGCATCGGCTTCATTGTCCTTGATGAAGGATTTGACTTCGCCGAGGAACCCCATCATCGCGCGGCCGCCGTCCTTGGGAAGCTTGCGGCCGACGAAGTCGAGCGCCTGAATCCCGTTGGTGCCTTCGTAGATCATGGCTATGCGGGCATCGCGGACGAATTGCTCCATACCCCATTCCTCGATGTAGCCATGGCCGCCGAGGACTTGCTGGGCCTTGACCGTGTTGTCGAAGCCGATATCGGTCAACACGCCTTTCAACACAGGGGTGAGAAGGCCCAAGCTATCCGCCGCGGCCTGGACTTCGGTCTTGGCGTTCGACCGGTGCGCGATGTCGCTCTTGAGTGCGGTCCAAATCACAAGGGCCCGCGCGGCTTCGTTGAATGCGCGGATCGTCATTAAACTGCGCCGCACATCCGGGTGGACGATGATCGGATCGGCTGGCTTCTCAGGGTATTTCGGCCCTGACAATGAACGGCCTTGCAAGCGCTCCTTGGCGTAGGCGGCGGCATTCTGATAGGCGGCCTCCGAGACCGCCAAGCCCTGAACCGCAACGCCGAGACGAGCCTCGTTCATCATCACGAACATGGCGGGTAAGCCCTTGTTCGGCTCGCCGACGAGCCAGCCATTGGCGCCATCATAATTCATCACGCAGGTGGCATTGGCGTGAATGCCCATTTTGTGCTCGATTGCGCCGCAGGTCACCTTGTTGGAAGCCCCGAGCGAGCCATCCGGCTCGATCAGGATTTTGGGCACGACAAACAGCGAAATGCCCTTGACGCCAGCGGGCGCTCCCTCGATCCGGGCAAGCACGAGATGAATGATGTTTTCCGCAAGATCGTGCTCACCGGCCGAGATAAAGATTTTTTCGCCAAAAATCGCGTAGGAACCGTCGCCATTCGGGACGGCCTTCGCTTTGAGGAGACCGAGATCGGTGCCGCAATGCGACTCGGTGAGGTTCATCGTGCCCGACCAGGCGCCGCTGATCAGTTTTGGCACGAACATCTTTTTCTGCGCCTCCGTGCCGTGTGTCAGGAGGGCGGCAAGCGCGCCTTGGCTTAAGCCCGGATACATCGCAAAAGCCATGTTCGCGGAACTCGCGAATTCATTGACGATCGCGGCGAGTGTGTAGGGGAGCCCTTGGCCGCCATAATCGGCATCAGCCGCGAGCCCGACCCAGCCGCCTTCGACGAAAGCGCGATAGGCTTCCTTGAACCCATGCGGCGTTGCAACCGAGCCATCCTTGTTGCGAACGCAGCCCACGCGGTCGCCCGTCTGGTTGAGAGGCTGGAGCGTTTCTTCGCAGAGTTTCGCTGCCTCCGAAAGGATTGCCTCCACGACATCGGGCGTGGTTTCCGCAAAGCCGGGCAGATTATGGTAACGCTGGATCGGAAAAACATCGCGGAGAAGGAACAGGACTTCCGCGACGGGCGCCTTGTAACTCGGCATAAAATGTCCTCCGGGCTCCTGTATTACTGGCGCCCGCGCTTGCGACTACATCTAGCTGCGACAGGGCTTCCGGCAAATTTGCTTTGCGCAAAGGGTTTGAACAAACGTGTGCGGGACACTCGCCCGCGTCCCGGCGCCGGGACGCAGCCAACCTCCGGGAGCAACTGCCAGCTTAAAGATAGTCTCTCCTACTTCGCCCGGCAAGATTGGAGGGTCGAAGGGCAGAGGAGTAATCTTATCCGCATATTGCGCCGTTACGAATGTTGAGGATCGCAAAGTAGGCTACACAAAGCAACAACGCTTGACGCTCCGCGCAATCTAGCGGCGAATTCCTTGTCGCGCAGGTGTCTCGAGACGGCAGCGAGGGCGGCGAGGTGCTCGCCTTGGGCCGTCACCGGAGTCAGGAGGAGAAAAATAAGATCCACTGGCTTGGCATCGACCGAGTCGAAATGGACCGGCCGCTTGAGCCGCGCGAACATACCGAAGAAACGATCGAGTCCCTCGATACGGGCGTGCGGCAGAGCATACCCTTCGCCAAGTCCGGTGGAACCCAGTTCCTCGCGGGCTCGCAAGGCATTGAAGACTGCGTTCGGATCGAGGTTGAGTGACGCCGCGGCCCGAGAGGCGAGATCGAGGAGCAACTGCTCCTTGTTGTTCGCGCGGGCACCGAAAACAACGCGGCTCGGGTCGACAAGGCTGGCGAGATCCATGGCTGTCCCCCGGCAAGGATTTCGAGGCTGATGTAGCGGTTTCCCGGCGAAGTGGGAATGGATGGGTGGGATTTCGTCCGGCTCGCGCAGCCGGTAACCGAGGCCGGTCTCGGTGAGAATATGGGAAGGCCGCTCGGCGTAATCTTTTGCCGCAACGAGCGCACATAGATGCGCAAATATTGCACGTTTGAGTCACTTCCCTAAATCTCCCGCACCATGAAACGATGGGTCAGGACCTTGCCCGCGTGCGCCACCTTGAGACGCAGGACATGCTCTCATTGTCGCGCCGCAAGAACTCGTTGGAGACGAACCTGCCCCCAAAATGGAAGGAAAGCCGGTTCAACTTGTTATTGAATATGATTTCTCTTCAATAATTTTCGAATTGAAGAGCAAATTGATCTTTTTCTTTAGAGTGGCCCTCCGATCGTTGGTCTTATAGACCTGTCTTGCCAGCGAGACGAAGGCGGCGCCGAAGTCTTCCCTTGCTTCATGTCCCCGCAGGGCATTCTCGATGCTCCAGAGCACGCCATTCATGGACTTTAGTTCGGCCTGGAGTTCGGCTAGCCGCGCGCCGCCGAGGCCGCATTCGCTCTTGAGTTTCCGCAACAGTGTAAGTTCACGCCGGATATTTTCGAGCTTCGCTGCTTCCCCGATGTGACTTTCCTTGAGCTCCAAGATCGTGATCTTGTCGATGAGCTCGCCAACCGCTCCGGGGATTGTGATTGCCGTCACTGCGCGCGGTGCGCCCGTCAGCTGGCCAGCTTTTTCCGTTACATCTGCCGCAATGCTCGATGCGATCCGCTTAAAAACGGACTCCCAGTCTCCTTTTTCGGCTTGGCGAAAGAGCCGCATGCTGGGATACCAAGGGCAATCCTCGCGGTGCATCAGCCAGCGCCAATCCGGCACGCGTTTCAGGGCGAGAAACACCGGCCTTCCCAGGGCCCCGGCAAGATGCGCGATCGCGGTATCCGAGGTAACGACGAGGTCGAGGCTCTCCATCGCCGCCGCGCAGTCCACGAAGGAATCGGGCCCGGCATCGAAATCGTTCCCCAGGCTCTCGATCGTGAACCGCCCCCCCGCCGGCGTTGCCACCTCGATGGCGGCTTGATCCTTCATGAGGCTGATCAGCCGTACGTCTTCTATTGCCGCGAGCGGCGCGAAACAAGCAAGCGGAATCGACCTTTGAAGGTCGATCAATTTGTTGCCTTGCCAGCCAACGCCGATTCGGAAACCTACGGTGCCGATTCGCCCGGCCCATTTCGCGACGAGGCCCGGTTCTGGATGAAGATAGGGGATTGGCGCCGGAACGGTCTCCAAACTGGTTTGGAAACCGCAAGGAAGGCTCATCAGCGCGCTCTGACAAGCAAAGCTTTCGTTCGACTCGAGAGCTTCGACGAGGCGAACCGGCTTTGGCAAGGTGCGCAGAAGCCGGTGCATGTTCTTGCGGCACAGTAAGGTAACATCGGCGCCGGCGTCCACGAGACATAGCAGATAACGCGAAAACTGGATCAGGTCGCCGAGACCCTGCTCATCCCATACGACGATTGCTTGCCCGGCTAATTTCTGGCCCTCCCATATCGGCAAATCCGAGGTCAGGGTTTTGGGCGGCGCATTCGAACGGTCCCAGCGGCTTTCGAAATCCTCGAAGCCGGCCTTCAAACTGCCCTTGAGGAGGAGCGCGCCGGCCCGGTTGTTGCGCGCGTCCGGATAGCCGGGCTTATGTTTCAAGGCCTCGTCGAAATAAACCAGAGCCTCGTCGATCTGGCCTGCCTCCTTAAGTGCCATGCCAAGACCGGACAAGGCTTCGGGATAATGAGGTTTGATACGCAGGGCTTCGTTATAGCAGGCCACGGCTTCCGGATGACGATCGAGTTCCTGCAAAACGTTGCCGCGATTAAGCCACTTGTCCGGCGCGGCGGGATTAAGGCGGACGGCTTCATCGAGACTGGCCAGGGCCTCGCCCAGACGTCCGAGTTTGTGGAGCGCCGCGCCGCGAATGCCAAGACTCTGCGAATGGTCGGGGGCGCGACGCACGACCTCGTCGCAGGACAGAATTGCCTCTTCGGGACGGCCCAATTGAAGCAAAATATTGGCGCGATTGGTCAAGGCCGGCAAAAACCCCGGCCGGATTTTTAAGGTATATGCCCAGGCGGTAAGCGCGTCTTCGAGCTGACCGAGCTCGTGCAGGATGTTGCCGCGATTGTAAGAGGCTTCATAATAGGCAGGATCGAGCGCAAGCGCGGCATCGTAGGCCGCGAGCGCATCCTGGTGCCTGCCAAGCCCTTGCAGGGCTATCCCTTTGCTGTAGAGCGCTTGCGGGTAACCGTCGCGGTATCGCGAGGACAAGTCATAGGAGGCGAGCGCTTCCTCGAGACGGCCGAGCTTTTGCAGAACATTGCCTCGATTGAGCTCCGTTTCCGCATCGGGCGGACCGCGCCTGGCGGCTTCTTCATAAGCGGCGAGAGCATCTTCGTGGCGTCCGAGTTTTTGCAAGACGGAGCCCCTGTTGAACAAATTCGAGCTATCACCGGGCCTTATCGCCTCGATGGCGTCGAAGCAGGCGAGGGCTTCGTCAAGGCGCCCGAATCGTTCAAGCAAGGCGCCGCGATTCGTCAATGCCTCGCAATGCGCTGGGCTCCATTGCAACGCAGCCTCGTAAGCGGCGAGCGCATCGGTCATGTGCCCGAGGCTCTGCAAGACGGCGCCCACGCTAAACAGGGCCTCCACGTCGTGCGGCCGGAGTTTTAGGATCGCTCTGAACGATTCCAGAGCGTCCTGTGGCTGACTAAGCCGCTGGAGAACGATGGTGCGGGCGGAGAGCGCTTCGGGAAAACCTGGTTGCAAGGCAAGCGCGCGATCGAACCATGTGAGGGCATGGCGCAAATCGCCGGCATTGAAATAGATCAGGCCGAAGATATAGCATCCGGCATTACTCCGCGCGGCAAGGCCCGCATATTGCTTGATTTGCGCGATCGCCTCTTGCCGCGCCCCGGCATTGAGCAAGGCAAAGGCTTCCGTGATCGCGGCTTGGAGAATCGCCCTGCTGCGAAACTCATCACGGTGATCGAGGCTATCCAATTGTTCAAGCGGGGGTACGCCCATTTGCCCGTGCTCATCAGGATGCGGGACATCGCGCCCGAACCGCATGCTCTTCAATGGATTATCCGGTACCGGCGGGAGACATCAAAAGGTGCCAAGGCGAGCGGCGCGATGATCACGGTGATGCGTCCCTCGAAACATTGGACTCGGATTGAAGCGAAGAAAACTTTTGCGGGCCTGACGCGCGCCCGGCGGCCGCGCAATGATCCCGCGCCGCCATGGACGGCTTCATTCAAGCTGCTTCTATGCCGCCCGACGGAGGCCAACCTGCCTGTGCGATCACGGCGCTTAAGCCGGCGATCCGGAACGCGATCCGCCGAAGTCACCACTCATCTCAGATCCCGGTTCGCAATAGGCGCCGGCCGATTACCGGAAGCTGCGCGCCGCACATGGCCTCGTTGGCGCCATCAGCCGCCGCGGCAATCCTTACGACAACGCCAAGACGGAATGCTTCATGAAGACATTGCAGGCCCAGGCCGTGTATTTGAGGGACGATGAAACATTCGGGACGTAACCGTCGACCTTCCCCGCTTCCTCGACGAGGTTTACAATCATCTCGTCT
>DATBYR010000377.1:0-2327 GCA_036513565.1 Methylocella sp.
GACATCGTGCATGCCGAGGGTCTCGAAAATGGCGCGCATCGGACCGCCGGCGATGATGCCGGTTCCGGCCGGCGCCGCGCGCAGCACCACGCGGCCCGCCCCGTGCCGCCCATTGACGTCATGGTGCAAGGTGCGGCCCTCGCGCAGCGGCACCCGGATGAGCGAGCGCTTTGCGGATTCGGTCGCCTTGCGGATGGCTTCGGGAACCTCGCGGGCCTTGCCATGGCCAAAGCCGACCCGGCCCTTCTGGTCGCCGACGACGACGAGCGCGGCGAAGCCGAATCTGCGGCCGCCCTTCACCACCTTGGCGACGCGATTGATATGGACCAAACGATCCATGAATTCGCCGTCGCGATCCTCGCGATCGCGGCCCCGGCCGCCTTCCCCGTCACGCGCCATGAGTTGCTTCCACTTTCCAATCCGCCGCGCGTCTATTCCGCCGCGCGGCCAACAGCTTATTTGCCGCTCGCCCTAAAATTTGAGGCCGCCTTCGCGGGCGCCGTCCGCCAGCGCCTTGACCCGTCCGTGATACATATAGGCACCGCGGTCGAACACGACTTCGCTTATTCCGGCCCGCATCGCCCGCTCGGCAAGCTGCTGACCGATGATCTTCGCCGACGCCACCGTTGCCCCGCTCCTCAGGCCTTCCCGATTGGCTTTTTCGAGCGACGACGCGGCGGCGAGAGTGCGGCCCAAGCCATCGTCGACGATCTGGCAATAAATCTGCTTCGACGACCGGAAGACGGTCAGCCGCGGCTTGCCATAGGCATGGGCCCGGAGCGAACGCCGGACACGCGCCTGGCGGCGGGCCTTCACCGTATTATCCTTTGCCATGCGCCCAAATCCCTGCTTTCGTCTCTTCTACTTCTTCTTGCCTTCCTTGCGGAAGATAAATTCATCGGCATATTTGACGCCCTTGCCCTTATAGGGTTCGGGCGGGCGCAAGGCGCGGATTTCCGCGGCGGTCTGCCCCACTTGCCGCTTGTCGATGCCAGTGATCGAGAGTTCCGTCGGCTTTGGCGCGGCAATTGCGATTCCCGCCGGAATCGGGAAATTCACGTCGTGGCTATAGCCGAGCGAAAGGCGAACGCTTTGGCCTGAGACCACCGCCTTATAGCCGACCCCGGTGATCTCGAGTTTACGTTCGAAACCTTTCGAGACGCCGATCATGAGACTGTTGATCATCGACCGCGTCGTGCCCCACATTGCCCGCGCCTGCGTGCTGTCGTTACGCGGCGTGACCGCGATCTTGCCCTCCGCCAAAACCACACTCACGTTATCGGGCGCGGTGAAGGATAGCTCTCCCTTGCCGCCCTTCACTGAAATGGACTGGCCGTCCACCTTGGCCGTTACCCCGGCGGGGATGACAACCGGCTTTTTTCCGATCCGCGACATGCCAGGATTTCCTCGTTCGTCCGGTTAGAAGACCTTGCAGAGGACTTCGCCGCCGACATTGGCGTCGCGCGCGGCATGGTCGGCCATGACGCCCTTGGGGGTCGAAACGATCGTAATTCCCAGTCCGTTCGCAACGCGCGGCATCGCATCGACGGCGGCATAGACGCGGCGCCCTGGCTTCGACACACGTTCGATCTCGCGAATGACCGGGGCGCCGTCGGAATATTTCAGTTCGATTTCGAACTCGGTGCGGCCATTGCCATATTCGGTCGTGGAATAGCCGCGAATATAGCCTTCCGATTGCAAGACGTCGAGGACATGCGCGCGCAGCCGCGATCCCGGCGTCTGCACCTTGCCCTTGCGGCGCATCTGGGCATTGCGGATACGGGTGAGCATATCGCCCAATGGATCGTTCATTGCCATGATCCGCGCTCCTACCAGCTCGATTTCACGAGACCGGGGATCAGACCTTTCGAGCCCAATTCCCGCAGCGCGATGCGCGACATTTTCATTTTACGCGTAAAGCCGCGCGGCCGCCCGCTCACCTCGCAGCGGTTGCGAATCCGCGAAGCGGCGGAGTTGCGCGGCAGTTCGGCAAGTTTCAGGCGCGCGGCGAAGCGCTCCTCCATCGTCAGGGCCTCGTTATTGGCGATCGTCTTCAAGCGGCGGCGGCGGCCAGCATATTGCTTGACCAGTTTGACGCGGTGGTTGTTTTTCTCGATCGAACTTTTCTTCGCCATCAATGTTTGCCTCTAGTTTCCGCGTTTGAAACCTGTTCGTTTCACTGCCGAAACGGGAAGTTGAAGGCACGCAAAAGCGCGCGCGCCTCGTCATCGGATTTTGCCGTCGTGCAAACGATCACGTCGAGACCCAAAATGCTTTCGGTCTTGTCGTAGTCGATTTCCGGGAACACGATATGTTCCTTGATTCCC
>DATBYR010000378.1:0-2578 GCA_036513565.1 Methylocella sp.
CCATTCTTGGCGAGGAACTCGCGGATCTTGAGATAGATTTGCGTACGTTCTTCAGGCTTGAAATTGCCGTGACCGCCGCCCGGAACGGTGAACAGCTCGTTCGTCGCACCAGCCTTGGTGAGCGCATCGCGAAGGCGCACGTTCTGGGAATAGGGCACGATCGGATCCGCGTCGCCCTGAATGCTTAAGATTGGCGGCAGGCCGGCTCGGACGTAGGTGAGTGGAGACACGCTCCGGGCCATTTCGTCGCGATTGGGCATGGATCCGAGCCATTGGACCGCGTAGTTTCGTGCATTCGGTCCGGCCAGCATCTCCGCAACATCGGTGATGCCATACCAATTGATGATGGCCGCGACCTTCAGCTCTTCACTACCCGGACACAGACTGTCGAGGCTCTCGCTCGCGGGACTCATTCCTGTCGTCAGCGCAAGGTGTCCGCCAGCGGAGTTCCCCATGAGCACCAGCCGGTTCGTGTCCACATTGTACTCTTTGCCGTTCCGGTAAACCCACCGCAGCGCGCAGAGAGCGTCCTGAACCGCCGCAGGAGCCAAGGAGATCTTCGCCAGCCGATATTCGATGTTTACGACATTCCAGCCCATGGTGAGGAAAGGCAGAAAGGTCAGCGAGGACGCCTCTTTGCTTCCTGCAACCCATCCCCCGCCGTGAAAGTAGACAAGCGTCGGATTAGGAGTCGTAGCGTCCCGTGCCTGGTATACGTCGAGCTTCGCCTCCCAGTTGTTCGCGGTGAGATACGTGATGTTGGGCACCACACGATAGCTGTCGTAAACGTGCAGAGCCTTCGCAAACGCGTCTGTGCTCTGCGCGTGTGAGAGCGCCGGCGCAAGCGCAAATGCCACAAACAATGCAATGACGAATCCGAGTTTTCTCATGACGGCCTCCTCCGGTGCGGAAGGTTTTACATTGTCATTTTAGCGAGAATGCTGGGTCGGCTCAACAAGTCATGGACAAGCATGGGGCCCGATTTTGAGGGTCGGATGGGGTCAATTGCGTCGAGTCCACCGCAGCGGCGGCCCGCCTTCATTATGATTGACTGATGATTTGTCTAACCGCGCGTGTCGAAGGAAGCGATAGGCAGCCTTCGTCGAAGCGAACTGGCGCTCCCGCGTCGGCAACTTCGCGATCCGGACCAGCGTCCAACCGCACGGCGCGCAATTCAGCGGGGACACTCCGCGGGCCTGGACCGAACCGATGCGGACAAAGGGCGAAAAACAAGTCTCACGCGATCGAGCGTACGACGCCGCCGTCGACCCGCAGCGCCGCCCCGGTGGTGGCGGAGGCCTGCGGCGAGCAAATGAACACCACCATGTTGGCGACCTCCTCGACGCTCGCAAGACGCCGGATCAGCGAGGACGGACGGTGCTTGGCGATGAATTCCCGTTCCATTTCCTGTACCGATAAGCCCTGCTCCTTGGCGAGCCCGGCGAAGAACTCGATGACGCCGTCGGAACGGGTCGGGCCGGGCAGCACCGCATTGACGGTGACGCCGGTACCGGCGACCGATTCCGCAAGGCCCCGCGAGAGCGCGAGCTGCGCCGTCTTGGTCGTACCGTAGTGGATCATCTCGACCGGAATGTTGAGGCCCGACTCACTCGAAATGAAGACGACCCGCCCCCAGCCGCGCTTCACCATGGCGGGCAGGTAATGGCGCGACAGGCGAACGCCGCTCATGACATTGGTCTCGAAGAAGCGGTGCCAATCCGCATCGGTTATAGAGTCGAACGGCTTAGGCTCGAAGATGCCGAGATTGTTCACGAGAATGTCGGTCTGCCGCGCTCGCGTCACGAAGGCGGCGACGCCGTCCGCACTAGACAGATCGGCCGCAATGCCTTCAACCTTCGCTTTTGGCAAGATACCGGCAAGCCGCGACATCGAGGCGTCCACGTTTTTCTGGCTGCGACCGTTGATTACGACGGTCGCACCGGATGCCGCCAGTCCTTGCGCGATTGCAAAGCCGATGCCTGATGTTGAGCCGGATACGATGGCATGTTTGCCGGACAAGTCGATGATCATGATGCCTCTCGTATTTGCGCCAGCGCGCAATCCGAACCGCTGGACAGTTTGCCAAGCAAAGGATGCCGCCTTGGCATGGCCTGGAAAGCTAGACTTGGTGGCTGTGCCTCATGCCCGCAAGCAGGTGGAATCGGCCCTCAGCCCGGATCCATTTGGACCGAAGTAATTGCGCACGTTGCGGCCATGTCGGCAGGCAACCGACGGGACGTAGCTCCCGGGCCGACCTGCCAAGAGCGAATGTCGAGTTCCTCGGATGATTCGGATTCGCCGATGGCGGATGGATAAGCTCGTAGGATTTGCGGGTTTCCTCGCCGCTGGACGCGGCCATTGCCGATTCCGCCGAACCCGCGCAGGCGGGGCACCCAGTAACCCCCGTGCTATCGGTGCTACTTTTTTGCCCAATTCGAGCTCAAGTGGTTACTGGGTCGCCCGCTTTCCGCGGGCGAGGACACCGATGGAAATAATCACCCCCATGCCTGCTCCCATCCTTGCGCTTGTCGATCTCCGCCTGCCGCCGCGCGGCGCGCTGATCGGGCTCGACCTCGGC
>DATBYR010000379.1:0-7444 GCA_036513565.1 Methylocella sp.
GACCACCGGTTCGGAGGTTGTCCACACGTTGAGTTTCGGATCGAGCGTGCGCGCCACGCCTTCGACGACAACCATGGTCTTTTGCAAAAGAACCAGTTCGGTCCGCGTCTTCATGTCGAAAAGGCCGGTGATCTCGAACAGTAGCGTCAGCAGTTTCGCCATTGATATCTGATCGGCGGTGCGGGAATGAATCGGCTCGCCGATCGCCCGGATGGCCTGCGCAAAATCCTCGACCCTATGCACGCGCGGCACATAGCCGGCCTCGAAATGAACTTCCGCCGCGCGCCGGTAATCGCGCTTGATGAAGCCATAGAGGATTTCCGCCAGAAAGCGCCGCTCCTTGAATCCGAGGCGGCCCATGATGCCGAAGTCCACCATTGTGAGACGCCCCTGTGCGTCGACGAACAAATTTCCCTGATGCATGTCGGCGTGGAAAAATCCGTCCCGCATCGCCGTGCGCAGGAAGGATTGAACGACGTTCCGGCCGAGAGCCTGCAAATCATAGCCCTTTGAGGCGAGCGCCTTGATGTCGGATAAAGGTGTCCCATCGATCCATTCGAGCGTCAGCACCTCTTTCGTGGTCCGGTCCCAGTCGATTCGCGGAATCCGGAAATCCTTGTCTTGCGCCGTGTTCTCGGCGAATTCGGATGCCGCGGCGGCCTCGAGACGGAAATCCATTTCCATCTTGACGGTGCGGGCCAGCGTATCGACGACCTCGACCGGCTTCAGGCGGCGCGCCTCGCCGAACCAGCGTTCAGCCAGCCGCGCGGCGAAATACATGTCGCCGAGGTCGCGTTTGAAAAGCCGCTCGACGCCCGGGCGCAGCACCTTGACGGCGACTTCGCGTTCGTCATCGCCGCCATTCACACACGCCCGGTGAACCTGGGCAATCGAGGCGGCGGCGACGGGCTCTCCGAAGCTTATAAAGATGCGATCGAGCGGTTCGCCAAAGGCGGCCTCGATGCTCGCGATTGCGACCGCGCGCGGAAACGGCGCCATCCGGTCCTGCAAAAGCTCCAGTTGCTGGACGACGGCCACGCCGACGACGTCCGGCCGAGTCGCAAGAAATTGGCCGAGCTTGACATAGGAAGGCCCGAGCCGGCTGATCGCGGCGGGGAGATTGGCAAGGCCGGTTGCCTTTTTGCCGGCGGCCTTGGCCCCGGAAGTTCTCGCGCCGCGCCTGGCAAGCAATCTTGCCAAGGCGAGCGGCAGCCGCGCGGCCGGGGGCAGAATAGACGGATCGATGTCGCTGAACACCCCGGCCCGGGCCAGCACGAAAACCGCGCGCGCGAGACGCGGCAAGGAACCGAGGGAAGAGCGCAATTTCCGCCTGCCCTAACGCATGGCCGGATCCGGAAGAACCGGATCGCGCCGCGAAGGGTGCGGCTTGCGAACGATCGGACGACGATCGCCTGCTTCGCTTTTAAGAATCATGCTCCTGCTCGCACTGATTGACCGCATGAACCTATCCGGAAAGTCAATGGCTTTGTCCGACTCATGCCTAAAGTTTCCAGCCCGAATGAATCGCGACGATCCCGCCCGAAAGCCGCGTGAACGAGGCCCGCTCGAACCCCGCCCCGGCGATGTTGCCGCAAAAGCTTTCGGCATCGGGAAATCGCGCGATTGATTCGACGAGATAACGATAGGGCTTTTCGTCGCCCGCTACCAAGCGGCCGATAAGGGGAATAACGCGAAACGAATAGGCTTCGTAGAGCCGGTCGAGGATGGGCACGTTCACATTCGAAAACTCGAGGCAGAGGAACTTGCCGCCACGCCGGAGAACCCGGTGCGCCTCGGCCAGCGCCTTGTCGATGCGCGGCACGTTGCGAATGCCGAAGGCGATCGTATAGGCATCGAAGCTGTCATCGGCGAAGGGTAGCTCCTCGGCGTTTGCCTCGACGAAGTCGAACGCCGCTGCAAAACCGCGCTCCGCGACGCGGGCGCGCCTTCGTCCCTCGTCCAGCATCGCGGCGTTGATGTCGAGCACAACGACCTCGGTCAAGGGCGAGCCTGCCTTCGCCACCCTGAAGGCGATGTCGCCGGTGCCGCCCGCCACATCGAGATGGCGGAACCGGGTTTTTCTGGACGGCTTGACCCTACTGATGAAAATATCTTTCCAGATCCGGTGGAGGCCGCCGGACATCAGATCGTTCATGAGGTCGTAGCGGGACGCGACCTTGTGAAAAACCGCATCCACCCGCGCCTGCTTGCCGGCAAGCGGCACGCGGGAAAAACCGAATTGCGTTTCTTCAGCCATGTCTTGCGGTGTCGATGCGGGGGCGGGTCACCGGTAGGGTCTGATTCTCGGGAAACATAGCGCGGGCCGTGCGCCATGGCTATGGCGGGGGCCTTCGCCGCCCGGCGCGAAGCCAAAATCATTTCTCCGATCGCCGCACGCGGCTTCGTCCGCAAACGAGACCGAGATAGAGCGCGAGCAGGGCGGCGATGGAGAAGAAAAACCCGTTGGGCGGGACGAGATCCATTGCGAAACCGGCGATTGGCGGGCCGCCAAGCATGCCGAGCGAGTAGAGCATGATGAAGGCGGCATTGGCGCCAGCTAAGTCCGGCCCGCTGTAGCGCGAGCCAAGGTGCGCTAGTCCGACGGCGTAAAGACTGCCGACGCTGCCGCCCCAAATGACAAGCAGGCCGCAAAAGAGAACTAGGCGCGAGGGCCCGGCAAGAGCGAGCGCGATTGCCCCGCAAAGGCCGAAAACACCAAGGGACAACAATAATTTGCCTCTATCCATCTGGTCCGAGACGAAGCCGATGGGGAGTTGAAACAAAATATTGCCGAGCGCGAACAGGCTAACGAACAAGGCTCCGGTTTTGGGGCTAAGACCGGCGCGAAGGGCATAGACCGGCAGTAGGCCGAGGCTCGCGGTCTCGATTGCGCCATGCAGTAATCCGGCAAGGGTGGCGACCGGAAGGCTGGTGAGGAAGCCGAGAACCGGGACGCTCGGCGTGCTCTTGATCTCGGGCGCCTTGCCGCTCCAAAGGACAATCGGCAAGGCCGCGAGCGAGAAGAGTCCTATGGCCACCATGAAAGGCGTTGCGCCTGCGGTGCCGGCGAAACCAAGGATCAAAGGGCCAGCGGCGAAGCCGGCCGCGAGACTGGTCGCGTAAAACCCCAAGACGAAGCCGCGCTGCCGGGGCGGAGCGATCGCGTTGATCCAATATTCGCTAATGACAAACAATATGCTGAGGGCGCCGCTAAAGACCGCGCGAACGGCAAGCCATGCCCAGTAATCGTTAGTCAAGGTAAAGCTCAGGAGACTGAGGCCCGCGATCAGGAGCGCGAGCAAAAGCAGCCGCTTAACACCAATCCGGCGCGCCAGGGCCGGAACAAAGGCGGCGCCGGCAAGGACCGCAAACCCGCCGGCGGTGGGGTTCAAACCGATCGCATGCGCGCTATAACCTTGCCCGGCAAGGCGCAGCGCGAGCAACGTCATGGTCAGCGAAAGGCCGACGCCGACAATCGTCACTGACGCAATCGCGGAGGCGAGCGCCGGGATCACCTCGCGGCGAGCGACGGATGTGTCCCGGCCGGCGGGGCGGGGCGAGGCGTTCACTTGTCCTTGCTTTGGCCAACGGCGGCCTCGGCGCGGCCGGCATTTTCGATGCCGTGCATGTGCAAGGCCAATTGATAGGGCGGCACGAATGCCGCCGGGGCCGACGCATTTCCGGTGACAGCAGGCGCATCCATGACGGGCGTAGACATGGTTCTCTCCGTCCCGGTGCCGGTGGCAGGCAACACGGCTTAACGTTTCGCAGCCCCACTATCAGCTCGCCGCGCATGTGGCGATCCGAAATCGGGCCGGACGTCGCGGCGCTGCGATCGCTTTGCCTTTGCCGGGCGTGGCTGCGCTTGGCGGGGGGCGGTTTCGCTCAAGAGCTCGAAGCGGAGCGCACCAGCGAGCGGCACGGCTTCCACGAGCCTGACTGTTACAATGTCGCCCAGCCGGTGCATTTGGCCGGTGCGCGCGCCGATCAACGCGTGGCGTGCCGGGTCATGCCGGAAATAATCGTCGCCGAGCAGGGGCGCCGGAATAAAACCGTCGGCGCCGGTCTCGTCGAGCTTGACGAATAGCCCGGCGCTGGTCGCGCCCGATATACGGCCTTGGAACGCCGCCCCGATCTGGCCCGCGAGATGGGCCGCGATCAGGCGCTCGGACGTTTCGCGTTCGGCGGCCATGGCCCGGCGCTCGGCGGCGGAAATTTTGGCCGCGATTTCGGCCAGTTCCTCGTTCGTGATCGCGGCCAGGCCATCGGGCCCGAGATGCAGCGCGGAGATCAAGGCCCGATGGACAATGAGATCGGCGTAACGGCGGATCGGCGAAGTGAAATGTGCATAGCGGCGCAGATTGAGACCGAAATGACCGTAATTTTCGACCGCATATTCGGCTTGTGCCTGGGTGCGCAGCACGACTTCGTTGACGAGATGCTCGTTGTCCGTGCCTTTTACCCGGGCAAGAATTCGATTGAATTGCGCGGCGCGAAGAACTTGGCCCTTGCCGGGCTTAATGCCGATCGAGGCTAGGAATTCGGCAAGACTGTTGAGCTTTTCGAGGGATGGCTCATCATGCACGCGGTAAATGAAAGCCTGGTGTTTCGCCTCCAGCGTTTCGGCGGCCGCCACATTGGCGAGGATCATGAATTCCTCGATGAGGCGATGGGAGTCGAGTCTTGGCGGGGTCGCGATGGAGTTCACCGCGCCCTTTTCATCCAGGGTAATCTTGCGTTCGGGAAGGTCGAGATCGAGCGGCCCGCGTTTGTCGCGTGCAATCTTCAGTGCAGCATAGGCCTCGTAAAGCGGCACGAGGACAACGGCATGGAGCGGGCCCATGGCCTCGTCCGGTCCATGGTCGATCATAGCCTGCGTATGCGCATAGGCGAGTTTTGCCGCCGAGCGCATCATGACCCGATGGAAACTATGGCTTAACTTATGGCCATCGGCGGCGATGACAATGCGGGCGGCAAGCGCCGGGCGATCCTCGTTTGAGCGCAGCGAACAGAGGTCGTTGGAAATCCGCTCCGGCAGCATTGGCACGACACGGTCGGGAAAATACACCGAATTGCCGCGCTCCTGCGCCTCGCGATCGAGCGCCGCGCCGGGGCGCGCATAGGCGGCGACATCGGCGATGGCGACGCGCAAAATAAAGCCGCCGCGATTGGCTGGATCGGGGTCGCGCTCGGCGTGGACCGCGTCGTCGTGGTCCTTGGCATCCACCGGGTCGATGGTCACGAGCGGGATCGCGCGCCAATCCTCGCGATGGGCCATGGTCGCGGGCCTCGCCCGCGCCGCCTCGGCAATGACCTCCGGGCCAAAGACGTGCGGAATCTGGTGCGCGTGGATGGCAATGAGGCTGATCGCTTTTTCATTGTCGACGGCGCCGAGCGGTTCGCGGACTTTTGCCGCGGGAAGGCCGGGGCGGCCATTGCGCAAGACCTCGATGGCCACGAGATCGCCATCGCGCGCCATGCCTTCGTCGCCGGGACCGACGTTGAGCTCGCCGCGATTTACGTTTTTCTTGTCGATCGGCATGATACGGCCACCGCCGCGCGAATCGGCGCGAAAAATCCCGAGCACTTGCGTTTTCGCGCGCGGCAAAAGCTTTACGACGCGCCCGGTGTAGGCAGGTTCGCCTGGCTCGGCGCCTTGCACCAGTTCCACCCGCAGCAGCGCGCGGTCGCCGGGGGCAGGCGCGGGCGGTCCGGGTTTTTGCCCGGTCTTGGCGATGACCAGGATTTGCGGCGCCGGTTCTTGGCCCATGGCCCATTCGGCGGGCGCAGCAAGGAGATCGCCCTCGCGGTCGCGCGCGATCACATCGGCAAGAACGACTCCCGTAAGGAGACCTGGCTTACGCAGGCTTTTGCGCCTTCTTTCGATGGCGCCATCGGCTTCGAGGTCTTTCAGCATGCGTTTAAGGGCGATCCTCGCGGGGCCTTTGACATTGAAAGCGCGGGCGATTTCCCGTTTGCCGATTTTTCCTGGCGCCTTGCCGCCCAAAACTTCGCGCTCGCGGGTGATGAAGGCCAGAATGTCCGCGCGGGAGGGCAAAGCCTTATCGCGCGCCGCGTGCGGCTTGTGCGCGGGTTCGGCGATATCCTGGCCGGATTCTCTCGCGCCGGCGGATGATTTCACGCTCGCCCAGCCTTTTTTGATTTTTGCGGCGGCGGCTTGCCGGCCGTTTTTCTCGGTGCTGCCGCCGCCTTCGGTTTCGGCGCGGCCCGCTTGGTTTTTTTGGCCCGCGATCTTGTGCCCGCCCCCTGCTTATCCTCGATCAGACGTATCGCCTCTTCAAGCGTGATCGTCTCGGGCGACATGCCGCCTTTCAAGGTCGCATTGGTGGTGCCGCGATTGACATAGGGTCCGAACCGTCCGGCGCGCACGGTTACCGGTCCGCCCGTGGGATGCGCGCCAAGCAGGCGGCCTTGGATGCTCGCATTCCCCCGTTGCCCAGCAGCTTTCGCGGCGACAAGCGCAATGGCGTCTTCAAGCGTCAAGGTGGTGGCGTCGGCATCGCGCGGCAAGGTCGCGTTGACCTTGCCGTGCTTGACATAGGGGCCGTACCGCCCGGCCTTGACCACGACCTGGCCCCCTTCGGGATGTTCGCCGAGCACCCGCGCTGGCGCGCTCGCGGCGTCGCCGAAACGCCGGCCGGTCAAGCCGCTTTCCTTGGCGACAATGAGGTCGATCGCGCGATTGCCGCCAATGCTCAGAATGTCGTCGTCCTTGCCGATGCTCGCATAGGTCTTGCCGTGCTGGACGTAGGGACCGAAGCGGCCGATCCCGGCCAGGATCGGTTCCTTTGTCTCGGGATGTCTGGCGATCTCGCGCGGCAGCGAAAGCAAGCCAATTGCCTGGGTCAGGGTGATTGCTCCTGGATCGATGTTTTTGGGCAACGAGACCCGCTTTGGCTTTTCACCCTCGCCTTGCTGCACATAGGCGCCAAACCGGCCATCGCGCAGGGAAATCTCATCCCTCGTCGCCGGGTCCTGGCCCAAAATCGCGACGCCCGCCCGCTCGCCATTGGCGGCGCCATCCGCGCTTGTGTTCGTCAAGGTGCGGGTGAATTTGCATTCGGGATAATTCGAGCAGCCGATGAAGGCGCCGAATTTGCCAAGTTTCAGCGACAGCTGGCCTGTGCCACAGGACGGACACGCGCGCGGGTTCGAGCCATCTTCCTTGGCGGGGAAAATATGCGGCCCCAAAAGCTCGTTCAGGCTGTCCAAGACTTGCGTGGTGCGCAGGTCCTTGATGCCCGCGAGCGCGCCGGAAAAATCCGCCCAAAAATCGCGCAGGACCTGCTTCCAGTCGAGCTCATGGTTGGAGACGAGGTCGAGTTTCTCCTCAAGCGCGGCGGTGAAATCATAGCCGACGTAGCGGGTGAAAAAACTTTCCAGAAAAGCCGTCACGAGACGGCCTTTGTCTTCGGGGATGAGC